>NZ_JBEOMB010000068.1:0-48623 GCF_046000175.1 Rhodoplanes sp. SY1 | reverse complement strand
CCGCCGGCCGCTGCGCCGGCTGCTGCGACCGCTGCGCCGGGCGGTCCGGTCCTGGCTGCAGCCCGCCGCCGAGCGCATCCGCCGCGCCGCCGACCGGGCCGTGCCGGGGCGCGCCACGCGGGCCGCCGACCCGGCGCTGGCCGGCTACTTCGGCATCGCCGGGCTGCGCCGCATCGCGCGGGCGCGGCGTGCGTTGCGCCGATCGCGGGTTCGCTTGCAGATCGCCCTCGCACCGGTCGAGCGCGCCGCGCGGGCCGCCGGCACCCGGTTCGCCGCCCTCCACCGGCGCAACATGGCGGCCGTCGAGGCCGTCGGCCGGCCGGCCGCGCGGGTGCTGCGGCTCGACAGTCTCGGCCGGGCCATGCAGCCGGCCTGGAAGCTGTTCACGGCCCTGACCTTCTCGAGCCTCACCCGGCGCATCGTCTTCCTCAACGTCGCCGGCCTGCTCGCCCTCGTGGTCGGCATCCTCTATCTCACCCAGTTCCGCGCCGGCCTGATCGACGCGCGGGTGCACAGCCTGCTGGTGCAGGGCGAGATCATCTCGGGCGCCATCGCCGCCTCGGCGACGGTCGACACCGACACCATCACGATCGATCCGCAGCGCCTGCTCGAGCTGCAGGCGGGCGAGAGCTACGGCCCGTCCGACGACGTGCTGTTCGGCTACGAGTTCCCGCTCAATCCCGAGCAGGTGGCGCCGCTCTTGCGCCGCCTCGTCACCCCGACCAACACGCGCGCCCGCATCTACGACCGCGAGGGCACGCTGTTCATGGACAGCCGCACGTTCCTCGGCCGCGGCGACGTGCTGCGCTACGACCTGCCGCCGCCGACCGCCGAGAAGCCGGGCGCGGTCGAGCGCACCTTCGGGGCGGCGCGGCGCTGGCTCGGCCGCGGCGATCTCCCGCGCTACCGCGAGCTCGGCCCGGAGGAGAACGGCAAGGCCTATCCGGAGATCGCCCAGGCGCTCGCCGGCCAGAAGGCGAGCGTGGTGCGCATCGACGACCGCGGCAACGTCATCGTCTCGGTGGCGATCCCGATCCAGCGCTCCCGCGTGGTGCGGGCCGCGCTCCTCTTGTCCACGCAAGGCGGCGACATCGACCAGATCGTCGAGGCCGAGCGGCTGGCGATCCTGAAGGTGTCGCTGATCGCCGCCGGCATCATGTTCATCCTGTCGCTGCTGCTCGCCGGCACCATCGCGGGGCCGGTGCGCCGGCTCGCCGACGGCGCCGAGCGGGTGCGCCGGCGCATCAAGACGCGCGTCGAGATCCCCGACTTCACCGGCCGTCGCGACGAGATCGGCCATCTCTCCGGCGCGCTGCGCGACATGACCAACGCGCTCTACAGCCGCATCGAGGCGATCGAGAGCTTCGCGGCCGACGTGGCGCACGAGCTGAAGAACCCGCTGACCTCGCTGCGCTCCGCCGTGGAGACCCTGCCGCGGGCGAAATCGCCGGAGAGCCAGGCGCGGCTCCTCGCCGTCATCGAGCACGACGTGAAGCGGCTCGATCGGCTGATCTCCGACATCTCCGACGCCAGCCGGCTCGACGCCGAGCTGCAGCGCAACGACTCCGCGACCGTCGATCTCCGCCGCCTGCTCACCACCGTGGTGGCGGTGGCCAACGAGGTGAAGCGCGGCAAGGGCGTCAACGGGGTGGGCGTGTCGCTCGCCTTCGAGGGCGGCGGGCCGCGCAGCTTCCAGATCTCCGGCCACGACTCGCGCCTCGGCCAGGTGGTGCACAACCTGATCGACAACGCCCGCTCCTTCTCGCCGGAGGGCGGCACCGTGCGGGTCACCTGCCGGCGCCGCGACAAGGAGCTCGAGATCACGGTCGAGGACGACGGACCCGGCATCCGGCCCGATGCGCTCGACAAGATTTTCCAGCGCTTCTACACGGACCGCCCCGACGACCAGGGCTTCGGCCAGAACTCCGGCCTCGGCCTGTCGATCTCCAAGCAGATCGTCGAGGCGCATGCCGGCCGCATCTGGGCCGAGAACCGCCTCGGCCCGGCCCCCGCCCCGGACGCCGACGAGGACGACGACGGCCCGGCCGTCCTCGGCGCCCGCTTCGTCGTCCGCCTGCCGGCGATGTGAGGCTGGCGATCATGCCGGCGAGACGAGGAAGCGAAGCGGGCGGCCACGCTGTCGCCCGTGCATGTTCAGTCGCTTCGATGAGCCGGTTGGCCGCGGCAGGCCGCAGCCTGCTCTCTCCCCCCTTGTGGGGGAGAGGTGGAGAGGGGGGTGAGCCACGAATTCGGAGACCGTGGCTCACCCCCCTCCCTCCCCCTCAAGGGGGGAGGGAACGCAGGAGCCCCGAGGCTTTCTGCAACAATGTCCGCCCGCCCGCCACGCCATTATGACCCCCACCCTCCACGCCACCGCCGTGCTGGTCGGGCGCTGCGCCGTGCTGATCCGCGGGCCGTCGGGATCGGGAAAGTCGCGGCTGGCGCTGCGGCTGATCGAGGCGGCCGGAACGGTCGGCGGCTTCGCCCGGCTGGTGGCGGACGATCGCACCATCGTGACGGCGGCCGGCGGGCGCCTCCTGGCGCGTCCGCCCGAAAACCTCGCCGGGATGATCGAGGTGCGCGGCCTCGGCATCGGACGCCGCCCGCACGAGCCGGTAGCGGTGGTCGGGCTGGTCGTCGATCTCGCCGACCCCCGGGCCGAGCGGCTGCCTGACGCGACCGACACGGTCGTCTGCATCGAGGGTATCGAAATGCCGCTATTGCGGCTGCCGCCGGGTGTCGACCCGCTGCCCGCCGTGCTGGCCGCCCTGGCCGGCCTCGATTCCGACGGGCCGACATCGGCGTGACGGAAACACCACGGCGAGGCGTGGCGTCGCAGGTTCTTCACCGAACGGTCACGACTGCATATTAACGAATGACAACTTGAATTTAGCCGTCAGTCTGAAAGGATCCGGCGGTCGTCGTCCGGGCGCGGGGCGGTGTGCTGATGTGCTCCGGCGAGGCTTGCCGGGCCCCCGGCCTTGCGGTATCGGCGACGCCCGGCCCGCGGCTGTCCGCGCCGCGCCGGCCGTCGGGGGACACGCCGCGGACGCAGAGGCCGAAGACCCGGGCACTTGCGCTCGGGCTCCGGGATGTCATGATCCAGTCGCTTTGTCGTGCGGCGCGGTTCGCGCGCCGCGGGGTGTTCCGATGATCGGTCTCGTCCTCGTGACCCACGGTCGGCTCGCCGTCGAGTTCCGGGCCGCCCTGGAGCACGTCGTCGGGCCGCAGACCCAGATCGAGACCGTCACGATCGATCCGAACGACAATGTCGAGCTCCGCCGCAAGGAGATCATCGACGCGGTCGGCCGGGTCGACACCGGCGACGGGGTCGCCATCCTGACCGACATGTTCGGCGGCACCCCGTCGAACCTCGCCATCTCGGTGATGAGCCTGCCGAACGTCGAGGTGCTGGCCGGCATCAACCTACCCATGCTGGTGAAGCTCGCCAAGATCCGCATCGAATGCCCGCTGGCCGAATCGGTCGCGGCCGCGCAAGAATCGGGGCGCAAATACATCACCATCGCCAGCCGCGTTCTGGCCGGGAAATGAGCAGGCGATGAGCGACGAGATCGACGCGATCGACGGGACCTGCGGGCCGGAGTTTCCGCCGCCCCGCGAGGGCGCCGTCGTCCGTCACATCCCGATCATCAACCAGAAGGGCCTGCACGCCCGCGCCTCGGCCAAGTTCGTCCAGACGGTCGAGCGCTTCCAGGCCCGGGTGTTCGTCACCCGCTGCGGCCAGACGGTCGGCGGCGACTCGATCATGGGCCTGATGATGCTGGCCGCCGCTCCCGGCACCACCATCATGGTCGAGGCCCTCGGGTCCGACGCCGAGGCCGTGGTCGCCGCCCTGGTCGAGCTGATCGGTAACCGCTTCGGCGAGGACGACTGAGCGAGCGGCCGTTCGTCCCCTCCCCACCGTCTCGAGAGCCGCGTGTCCCGGGCGCGTCGCAGACGCGGACCGGGACCCAGAGCGACAGTGCGAGGCACTGGCCGGGCGCTTTTCCCTTCGTTCATGCTCGTGGCCCTGGGCCCCGGCTCTGCGGCGCATCGGGCCGTCGGCCCGACGCGCCTTGTCCGGGGCGCGGCGCCCGGGCCCGGGGCAGCTCCCGGCGCGGGCGCCACGATCCCTAACCGCGGCTTAACGACATAAAGAAGTCTTTATGTGTTTCTTGCGGGGTCGACCCGGCCCTGCTATAGGGCT
Organism: Rhodoplanes sp. SY1; assembly: GCF_046000175.1. Lineage (NCBI taxonomy): Bacteria > Pseudomonadati > Pseudomonadota > Alphaproteobacteria > Hyphomicrobiales > Nitrobacteraceae > Rhodoplanes > Rhodoplanes sp. SY1. The sequence continues at coordinate 44,416 of NZ_JBEOMB010000068.1, read as the reverse complement.
CGCGACGCCGCCCGTGGTCACGAGGGCCGGGGCGCGCCCGTTTCCATCGCTCCACAGCCCAGGGATCTCCATGACCGCTTCCGCGAAGCCCGCGTCCGCCGCCGCCCCCGATTATGCCGTGAAGGACATCGGCCTCGCCGACTGGGGCCGCAAGGAGATCGCCATCGCCGAGACCGAGATGCCCGGCCTGATGGCGACCCGCGACGAGTACGGCCCCGAGCAGCCGCTGCGCGGCGCCCGCATCGCCGGCTCGCTGCACATGACCATCCAGACCGCGGTGCTGATCGAGACCCTCAAGGCGCTCGGCGCCGACGTGCGCTGGGCCTCGTGCAACATCTACTCGACCCAGGACCACGCCGCCGCGGCGATCGCCGCGACCGGCACGCCGGTGTTCGCCGTCAAGGGCGAGAGCCTGGTCGACTACTGGGAGTACACCCACAAGATCTTCGAGTGGGCCGACGGCGGCACCCCGAACATGATCCTCGACGACGGCGGCGACGCCACGCTGCTGATCCATCTCGGCGCCCGCGTCGAGGCCGGCGAGACGGCGCTGATCGCCAAGCCGACCAACGAGGAGGAGGAGGTCCTCTTCGCCGCGATCAAGAAGCGCATCAAGGAGCAGCCCGGCTGGTACAAGAAGAACGCCGAGGCGATCCGCGGCGTCACCGAGGAGACGACCACGGGCGTGCATCGCCTCTACGAGATGCAGAAGAAGGGCCAGCTCCTGTGGCCCGCCATCAACGTCAACGACTCGGTCACCAAGTCGAAGTTCGACAACCTCTACGGCTGCCGCGAGTCGCTGGTCGACGGCATCCGCCGCGGCACCGACGTGATGATGGCCGGCAAGATCGCCATGGTGGCGGGCTTCGGCGACGTCGGCAAGGGCTCGGCCGCCTCGCTGCGCAACGCCGGCTGCCGCGTGATGATCTCCGAGATCGACCCGATCTGCGCCCTGCAGGCCGCGATGGAAGGCTACGAGGTCGTCACCATGGACGACGCGGCGCCGCGCGCCGACATCTTCGTCACCGCGACCGGCAATCTCGACGTGATCACGGTCGATCACATGCGCAAGATGAAGGACCGCGCCATCGTCTGCAACATCGGCCACTTCGACAGTGAGATCCAGGTCGCGGGCCTGAAGAACTTCAAGTGGCACAACGTGAAGCCGCAGGTCGACGAGGTCGAGTTCCCGGACGGCCACCGCGTCATCCTGCTGTCCGAGGGGCGGCTCGTGAATCTCGGCAACGCCACCGGCCATCCGAGCTTCGTGATGTCGGCCTCGTTCACCAACCAGACGCTGGCCCAGATCGAGATCTTCGCCAACCCGGGCAAGTACGAGAAGAAGGTCTACGTGCTGCCGAAGGCGCTCGACGAGAAGGTCGCCCGCCTGCACCTCGCCAAGGTCGGCGCCAAGCTGACCCGCCTCTCCGACAAGCAGGCCACCTATATCGGCGTGCCGGTCGAGGGCCCGTTCAAGCCCGAGCTGTACCGCTACTGAGGGACGCGGCCGCCACGCGGCGGCACGACGACGACACGATCAGGACGGCCGGGCTCGCCCGGCCGTCTTGCTGCCGGACAGGCCGGCGGGCGACCGTCCGTCGATGGTCCCGCGCCAAAAGGTGGTCCGGGGTCGGGGTGTGCCCGCAACACCACGGATTTGACCTTCCCCCTGCCGCACTGCGATTATAAGAGTGAATCGGCCGGTCGGGCCGACATGCCGCGGCCGGGAAGGAGCATGTCCCCATGTGCCGCTGGATCGCCTATCGGGGCGAGACGATCGCGCTCGAACACTACGTCACGGCGCCCGCCCGCTCGCTCGTCGCGCAGAGCATCCACGCCCTGGAATCCACCGCCGCCACCCATGGCGACGGCTTCGGGCTCGGCTGGTACGCCGAGCACCCGGAGCCCGGCCTCTACCGCGAGGTGCGGCCGGCCTGGTCGGACGAGAACCTGCGCTATCTCTGCCGCCACATCCACTCGCACCTGTTCTTCGCCCATGTGCGCTCGGCGACCGGCACGCCGATCACCCGGCCGAACTGCCACCCGTTCGCCTGCGGCAACTGGCTGTTCATGCACAACGGCTTCATCGGCGACTGGAACCGCATCCGCCGCCGCGTCGAGGGGCTGATCCCGGACGAGCTCTATGGCTCGCGCGCCGGCACCACCGACTCCGAGGCCGTGTTCCTGGCCATGCTGGGCGCCGGGCTGGACCGCGATCCGATCGGCGCCACGGCCCGCACCATGGCGGCCATCACCGAGATGACCCGCGAGGGCGGCCGCGCCGACCCGCTGCGCTTCACCGCGGCGATCGCCAACGGGCGCGACCTCTACGCCTTCCGCTACGCCGTCAACGACGAGGCCAACACGCTCTACTACCGGTCCTCCGGCCAGGACGTGGTGTGCGTCTCCGAGCCGCTCGACGAGGACCGCACCGGCTGGCACGCGGTGGCGCCCGACCACGTCGTCGTCGCCCGCGCCGGCCGCCGGGTCGAGGTGCAGCCCTTCGCGGTCGCCAACGCGCTGGCGGCCGAATAGGGGGCGGGCCTCCTCCCGGCCGTGCCGGGGAGCCGCGCCGCTTCGACCTCTCCCCGCGTGCGGGGAGAGGTCGGGTTTCGCGCCGCGGGCGGGAAATCCGGGTGAGGGGGCGTCTCCCAGGCGCCGAGACTCGCGGAAACGCCCCCTCACCCGTCTCGCCGCTTCGCGGCGAGCCACCCTCTCCCCGCAAGCGGGGCGAGGGAAGCCGCGCCCGCTGCGCGCCCTCCTTGCCCCCAAGCTCTCCGCGCGCCCCTGCGCCCCCGCCTCGCCTTGCCGCCGCGGGGGGCGAATGATATCCCCCGGCGCATGACCACCCAGACCATCGACCGCATCCGCAACTTCTCGATCGTGGCCCATATCGACCACGGGAAGTCGACGCTCGCCGACCGGCTGATCCAGCTCACCGGGGCGCTCTCCGAGCGCGAGATGCAGGGGCGCGAGCAGGTGCTCGACTCGATGGACATCGAGCGCGAGCGCGGCATCACCATCAAGGCCCAGACGGTGCGGCTCGCCTACAAGGCGAAGGACGGCAAGGACTACGTCCTCAACCTCATCGACACCCCCGGGCATGTCGACTTCGCCTACGAGGTCAACCGGTCGCTGGCCGCCTGCGAGGGCTCGCTGCTGGTGGTCGACGCGAGCCAAGGCGTCGAGGCGCAGACGCTGGCCAATGTCTACCAGGCGCTCGACAACAATCACGAGGTCGTCCCGGTCCTCAACAAGGTCGATCTCCCGGCCGCCGAGCCCGACAAGGTGAAGCAGCAGATCGAGGACGTGATCGGGCTCGATGCGTCGGACGCGCTGCAGATCTCGGCCAAGACCGGCATCGGCATCCCGGACGTGCTGGAGGCGATCGTCACCCGCCTGCCGGCCCCCAAGGGCGACCCCGACGCGCCGCTCAAGGCCCTGCTGGTCGATAGCTGGTACGACGCCTATCTCGGCGTCGTCGTGCTGCTGCGCGTCGTCGACGGCGCGATCAAGAAGGGCCAGAAGGTGCTCATGATGGGCACCGACGCGACCTACGAGGTCGACCGCGTCGGCGTGTTCACGCCGAAGATGCAGGAGAAGGAGTCTCTAGGCCCCGGCGAGATCGGCTTCATCACGGCGTCGATCAAGGAGGTGGCCGACACCCGCGTCGGCGACACCATCACGGACGACCGCAAGCCGACCGCCAAGGCGCTGCCGGGCTTCCGTCCCGCCATCCCGGTGGTGTTCTGCGGGCTGTTCCCCGTGGATGCGGCGCAGTTCGAGGATCTGCGCGCCGCGATGGGCAAGCTGCGGCTCAACGACGCGAGCTTCACGTTCGAGATGGAGACGAGCGCCGCGCTCGGCTTCGGCTTCCGCTGCGGCTTCCTCGGGCTCCTGCATCTCGAGATCATCCAGGAGCGGCTCGAGCGCGAGTTCAATCTCGACCTGATCGCCACCGCGCCGAGCGTGATCTACAAGATCTACATGACCGACGGGTCCGAGATCGAGATCCACAATCCGGTCGACATGCCGGACGTGGTGAAGATCAAGGAGATCCACGAGCCGTGGATCCAGGCCACCATCATGACGCCGGACGAGTATCTCGGCAGCGTGCTGAAGCTGTGCCAGGACCGCCGCGGCGTGCAGACCGAGCTCACCTATGTGGGCAACCGTGCCATGGTGAAGTACGAGCTGCCGCTCAACGAGGTGGTGTTCGATTTCTACGATCGCCTGAAGTCGGTGTCGAAGGGCTACGCCTCGTTCGATTATCACCTCACCGACTACCGCGAGGCCGACCTCGTGAAGATGTCGATCCTGGTCAACGCCGAGCCGGTCGACGCGCTCTCGATGCTGGTCCACCGCACCCGCGCCGAGGGGCGCGGTCGCGCCATGTGCGAGAAGCTGAAAGAACTGATCCCGCCGCACATGTTCCAGGTGCCGATCCAGGCGGCGATCGGGGCGAAGATCATCGCCCGCGAGACGGTGCGGGCCTTCCGCAAGGACGTGACGGCCAAGTGCTACGGCGGCGACATCACGCGCAAGCGAAAGCTCCTCGACAAGCAGAAGGAGGGCAAGAAGCGCATGCGTCAGTTCGGCAAGGTCGACATCCCGCAGGAGGCGTTCATCGCCGCGCTGAAGGTGGATGTGTGAGGCGGACGCTGCCGTAGCCCGGATGGAGCGAAGCGCAATCCAGCTCTCGTCGACGACTGCTCCCGCATTCCGCTGCCGCTTCATGCGGGCTACGATGTGTTGAAGGTTGATGTGTGAGGTAATTGCCCGCGTCAGCCGCCGCCTTCTTCAGTGTCCTCGGCCTCGGGTTCGGGCGGCACGACGACTTCGGTCGTGCCTTCCGCCCACTTGAACGTCGTTTTGTTCCGCTGATCGTAGGCGTCGACGATCGCTTCGATCGCGTTTTTGAAAGACATCAATGATGCAGGTCGACCAGTTCGCGGCGGTGCGTCCATGACATCGAAGAACGCAACACGTCCGAAGTCATCGGGGTTCACCTCATAGAGGCCGACGAGAATTCGCTCGAACAAAGTCGGATCGTCGACCGGCTTCTCACGACCCGCCCGATAGCGGAAAATCTGGACGGCCTGCCCAAAGCTCGACGGAGCGGAGCTTCCGTCGTCGCAGGCATCCAAAGGCAAGAAGACGATGGCGCAGAGCACGGCATAGGGTTGTCGTTCGTGATAATCGGCGGCCTCGGCTCTCAGCTCGTTGTCGACCCGCGTGTAGTTCTTCGTGTATCGCTTCGTTTTCGCGTCACGAAAGTTGATGGTCTTGATCGATACGCCGAGACCGAGGCCGAGCTCGATGGTGGAGTAGTTCACGTCGAGCTTCTTCAGTCCCTTCCCGGTTCGCGCCTTGGATTCCTGTCCTGCGCCGGAGGCGTCCGGCAGAATCCCGGAGAAAGAGCTGCGAAGCGCATCTGCAAATCGCTGAGCGAGTGCTCGAGACAAGGACTCGGCATAGTTCTTCTTGTCGGTGCTACTGCCGTCTGCGACCGCATCCCTCGGTCCGGCCCATGAAAGTTCTCGCCCGATACTGTTCTCGGTGAGGGATCGGTTTTCGGTCGAAAAACGTTTCGTCGTGGAGTTCTTCGACTTCGCCATGACGTCACCGCGAGTTCAGCGATAGGAGTTGTCGTTCGAGCCCGAGCGCATCGATCGTCTCGCACTCCCATACGACCACGACACGAAAGCCCAGCTTTCGGAGCGCCTCGGCCTTGATGGCATCCCTTCGGACGTTGCTGTCGAACTTGGCGACCCAAAAGTCCCGATTGCGTGACGGTGTCGTGGTTCGGGCACAACCCTCGTGTCTGTGCCAGAAACACCCATTCACGAATACGGCCCACTTCCTCCGCTTGTTGGCGAAGTCGGGAGATCCCGGGAGCGATCTCACGTTACGCCGGTAGCCCAATTTCAGCTTGCGGAGCACGGCTGCAACGTCGTCTTCGGGTTTGGTGCGGCGTTGTCTCACGCGACGCATCAATACGGATCGCTTAGGGTCGATCGGGCGTTCGCAAACCGGTGGCTTCATTCCGCAGCGTCGAGGCGGGAAAGTCGACCATCGACGAACCGGTCGATGGCACGAACATGGTCGAGATGGGAACGAACACGTTCCTTGAACCCGGGCACGAAACGCAGCGAACTCTTCTCGATCCGAGATAGGAAGCCGGCCGTTGCGCGTTCCGACAACAAGGTCGGTTGGTATTTCAGGAATTCCTGAAGAGGCGGTCTGGTCTTCCAAGTCGGAAAGGCGGAGATGTGAACTTCGCGCCGGGTCTCTCCGTCGAAACGGGCGGCTCGTGGCCAGCGGACGCCCGTGAACGCGGCCGAGTCCCGCGAAGGATCGAAGCGAGAGGGCTTCCTCAAACGCATTCCAATCCATGCCGCCACTGGTCGGGTCACCGCGTTACCGACCAACGACCATCGGAACGAAGCGCGCCCAACCGCGGCGGCCGGTTTCGTCCAGTCTGCCCGAAACCCCTGGAGCCGCTCCGCATCGCGTATATCGGGTGTGACGATCTCGCCGTTCGACAGGAGGATTGCGGGTGGCGACGGAATCCCGACCGTCGAGCCATTCTTCAACGTCGGAACACAGTCGGGTCCCCAGCCCAGGCCGCGCGTGCCTTCCGTCCAGTAGAAGCCGTGCGCATGGGTGCGGAGATCGGTCGCTTGAACGCGAGGCTGCACCTCGTCCACGAGCAGGACGTCCGATGGATCGCCTTCGGTACTCGCGAGGAAGAAGACACGTTCTCGTCGCTGCGGCAGGAACGCGAGCGAATTAACGACCCGGTACGCCCATCGATAGCCGCGCTCCTCGAAGGCGGACACCAGCCTGTCCATGGCGCTGCCGCGGTCGAGTTGCAGCATGAACGACACGTTTTCCAGCAAGACCCAGCGAGGTCTGCTTTGGTCGATCAACCTAAAAACATGGCCGACCAAGCCCGACTTGCGGCCGTTGATCCCGGCGGTCTTGCCGGCTTGACTCAGGTCCTGGCAGGGAAAGCCGGCGGTGAGGAGATCGACATCGGCGGGCAATGATCTCAATCGTTCGACATCACCGATGTTCGGAACGTCGCCAAACCGCTCGGCTAAGACCGCGCGGGCGGGCTCCCAGACTTCGGACAGTACGACGCTCTCGTGGCCGCCTTGACGCAACCCGAGCTCCAGCCCGCCGACGCCAGCAAACAATCCAGCAATCTTCATCGTCACCCCGTCGCCTTCGATCCCAATGTTCATCAAACGTTCCGTCAAAGCAAGGGGAGCCCCGAAAACTTGCTCGGAAAATCGAGCGTGTAGCCGACTGGCGACAGCAGAGTGCGAAGCGACATCCGGGCTCTCGGCCACGGTCGTCCCGGAACGGGGCGGTGGGTCGCGGTTTGTCCCTCGAACGAGGGACCGCGCGATGGCCATTCCGCTTCCGAACCAGCCCTATCCGGCGGCGCCCGCCGAGCCGGAACCGACGCCGGCCGATCCGAATCCGGCGCCGGCGCGGCCGCCGCAGCCGGGCGAGGGCTCGCCGTCCGAGCCGATCGGCATTCCGCCCGCACGGCCGACCGAGACCCCGACGCCGGGCGAGCCGCTCGGCGTGCCGCCGTCCGGGCCCACCGAAATCCCGAGCAGCCCGACGACGCCGACCCCGCAGGCTTGAGCACGCGGGCCTAACCGGACCCGCGCATCGGGTTCGAACGGCCGTTCCGCGACGTCGCCTCGACGCACAGCCTCGTCATGGCCGCGCTCGTCGCGGCCATCCACGCCTGTATACTCGCGCCGCGGAAAGGCGTGGATGGCCGGGACGGAGCCCGGCCATGACGGGGCAGGGAGCTTGGCCTGGTGGACGTGACGGCACACGACGACCCCCTCTACAAGAAAATCGCGCTCCGGCTGATCCCGTTCATGATGGTGCTCTATCTGGTCGCGTTTCTCGACCGGGTGAACGTGTCGTTTGCGGCGCTGACCATGAATGCCGAACTCGGGCTGTCGGCCGCCGTCTACGGCTGGGGCGCCGGCATCTTCTTCCTCGGCTACTTTCTGTTCGAGGTGCCCAGCAACCTGATTCTCGAGCGGGTCGGCGCGCGGCGCTGGATCGCCCGCATCATGATCACGTGGGGGCTCGTCTCCGCCGGCATGGCCTTCGTGCAGGGGCCGACGAGCTTTTATGTGCTGCGCTTCCTGCTCGGCGTCGCCGAGGCGGGTTTCTTGCCCGGCATGATCCTCTATCTGACGTACTGGTTTCCGCAGGAGCGGCTCGCGCGCTTCGTCGGCCTGTTCATGATGGCGGTGCCGCTGGCGAGCGCGATCGGCGCGCCGCTGTCGAGCCTGCTCCTCCAGACCCACGGCTTTCTCGGCCTGTCCGGCTGGCAGTGGCTGTTCATCCTGGAGGGCCTGCCGGCCTGCGGGCTCGGCCTCGCGGTGCTGGCCTATCTGCCGGACGGGCCGGCGACGGCGCACTGGCTCTCCGACGACGACCGCGCCACCGTGGCGGCGCGGTTCGAAGCCGACCGGGCGGGGGCGAAAACCCGGCTGCACGCGGCGCTCGGCCCGGCGCTCGCAGACAGCCGCGTCTGGCTCCTGGGGCTGACCTACTTCGGCATCGTGGTCGGGCTCTACGGCGTCGGCATGTGGCTGCCGCAGCTCGTCAAGGCGCTCGGCTACGGGATCGAGCAGGTCGGCCTCATGGTCGCGATCCCCTATGCGGTCAGCGCCCTCGCGATGCTGTTTTGGGGCCGGCGCAGTGACCGCAAGGCCGAGCGCGTCATGCATGTCGCGCTGCCGACGATGCTGAGCGCCGCCGGCCTGCTCGCCGCCGTCCTGCTGCCGCCTAACATCTGGTCCATCGCGGCGCTCGGGGTCGCGACGGTCGGCATCTACGCGACGCTCGGGCCGTTCTGGGGCGTGCCGCCGCTGTTCCTCGAGCGCACCGCGGCGGCCGGCGGCATCGCGCTGATCAATTCGGTCGGCAATCTCGGCGGGTTTCTCGGGCCGATCGTCGTCGGCTTCAGCCTGCAGCACACCGGCAGCGCCCATGTGGGGCTCGTCGCCGTCACGGCCTGCCTCGCCGCCTCGGTCGCCGCCGTGCTGATCACCGGACGCCGGCTGGCCGCGGCGGCGCGCCCCGCCGCGGCCGGCGCGCCGTCTTGACGATGCGAAAAGCCCGGCGCCTCACTGCAGCCGCGGCGCGAGGTGCCCGAGCTTGTCGGGGTTGCGCACGAAGTAGATCGCCGCGATGGTGCCGTCGACGATCTCGAACGCCATGGTCTGCGGCAGGCCGTCGGTGTCCGTGATGATCAGGCCCGGCAGGCCGTTGAGCGTGGCGCCGCGGCTCGTGCCGATCACGCCCGGGAACTTCGTCGCGATGCCGGCGAAGAAGCGGGCGATGCGGTCGGCCCCGACGATCGGATTGAGCGCGGCGGTGCGGCGGCCGCCGCCGTCGCTGTGCAGCACGGCGTCGGCGGCGAGCAGCCGGGCGAGACCCTCCGGGTCGCCGCGCCGGGCCGCCTCGGCGAAGGCGGCGACGACGCGCGAGCCGTGCTCGGGCGGCACCGGGAAGCGCGGCCGGGCGGTGCGCACATGGGCGCGGGCGCGCGCCGCGAGCTGCCGGCAGGCCTCCTCGCTGCGCCCGAGCAACCCCGCCACCTCGGCGAAGTCGACGTCGAACACGTCGTGCAGCAGGAAGGCGGCGCGCTCCAGCGGCGACAGCCGTTCCAGCGCCAGCATCAGGCCGACCGAAAGGTCGGCCGCGTACTCGCTCGCCGTGCCGGCCGAGAAGTCCTCGGCGCCGAGCAGCGGCTCCGGCAGCCACGGGCCCACATAGGTCTCGCGCCGCGCCCGGGTGGCGCGCAGCCGGTCGAGGCACAGCCGTGCCACCGTGCGCGACAGGAACGCCTTCGCGTTCTCCACACCGGCCCGGTCGGCGCCGTGCCAGCGCAAGTATGCGTCCTGCACGGCGTCCTCCGCCTCGGCCACCGAGCCGAGCATGCGATAGGCGAGGCCGACGAGGTGCCGGCGATGCGCCTCGAAGGTTTCGGCGGGATCGTCCGCCGTCCGGGGGCTGGTCGGCCCATTCGGGGCGTGCGGCCCCTCCGGGGCGTTCGCCGGCTCGTCCATGCGGGGGCTCCGGGTCAGGCGGCCGCGGCGGTCGCCTTGTCGGCAGGATGCTGCACCCGGAAGCCGATCGCCAGCCGGTTCCAGGTGTTGATCATGCCGATCGCGATCGACAGCGCGATCGCCTCGTCCTCGGAGAAGTGCGCCCGCACCGCCTCCCAGGCCGCGTCCGGGGCGTGCGTGTCGGCGACCCGGGTGAGCGCCTCGGCCCAGGCGAGCGCCGCCCGCTCGCGCGGCGTGTAGAGGGCGGACTCCTCCCAGGCGTCGAGCAGCACCAGCCGGGCGACGCTCTCGCCGGCCTTCAGGGCGTCGGCCGAATGCATGTGCAGGCAGAAGGCGCAGCCGTTGATCTGCGACACCCGCATCTTGATCAGCTCGAGGATCGTGTGGTCGACGGCCTTGCCGACCCACGTCTCGACCCCGATCAGTGCCGTGACGCCCTCGTGCTTGCGGCCGAGCCAGTTCTTCACCCGCTCCTGCATGTCGGTCTCCTGTGTGTCGTCGCCCGCGATCCCTCGCGGTTCCGAACCCAAGACGGAGCGGCCCGAGGGGCCGTGACATGCCGGACAGAAAATTTCTGCCGCCGTTGGCGCCGGGAGCTCCCTCGCGCTGCCACTTGCAGGCTCAAAATCCGCCGCTATATCCCCTTCGTTTCGATCACCATCCCGAGTGGCCGCCAGGACGCACGCCATGACTTCCGACGCCGTGAACCCCGACGCCGTGACCGCCGATTCCGACGCCCCGACCGCCGACACCCCGACCACCGCCGCGCCCCCGCCGGGCGAGGTCCACGCCTTCCAGGCCGAGGTGGCCGAGCTCCTGCACCTCATGGTGCACTCGGTCTACTCGGAGACCGACGTCTTCCTGCGCGAGCTGATCTCCAACGCCTCCGACGCCTGCGACCGGCTGCGCTACGAGGCGATCGCGAACCCTGCGCTGCTCGCCGACGATCCCGAGCTGAAGATCAGCATCCGGGCCGACAAGTCGGACTCGATGCTGACGATCTCGGACAACGGCGTCGGCATGGACCGGCAGGAGCTGATCGACAATCTCGGCACCATCGCGCGCTCCGGCACCCGCGCCTTCGTCCAGAAGCTCGCGCAGGCCAAGGACGGCTCCGGCCTGATCGGCCAGTTCGGCGTCGGCTTCTACGCCGCCTTCATGGTGGCCGACCGCATCGCGGTGACGAGCCGCCGCGCCGGCTCGGCCGAGACGTGGGTGTGGCGCTCGACCGGCAGCGCCGGCTTCGAGGTGGCGCCCGCCGACCCCGAGACCGCGGCGACCTTTTCACGCGGCACCGAGATCGTACTTCACCTGAAGAAGGACGCGAAGAAGTATCTCGACGAGTACGAGATCGAGCGCGTCGTCCACGCCTATTCGGACCACATCCAGTTCCCGATCATGCTGATCCCGGGCGGCAAGCGGCCGACCGGCGAGCCGCGCCAGCTCAACAGCGCGAGCGCGGTCTGGCAGCGCTCCAAGTCGGAGCTGAAGCCGGAGGACTACGCGCAGGCCTACCGCTCGATCTGCGGCGCCTTCGACGAGCCGGCCGTGACGCTGCACTACCGGGCCGAGGGCCGGCAGTCCTACGCGGTGCTGCTGTTCGTGCCGTCGGGCTCGCTCTTCGATCTCTACGACCCGGCGCGCAAGAGCCATCTGAAGCTGTATGTCCGGCGCGTCTACATCACCGACGATGCGTCGCTGCTGCCGAGCTGGCTGCGCTTCGTGCGCGGCGTCGTCGACTCCGAGGACCTGCCGCTCAATCTGTCGCGCGAGATGCTGCAGAACAATCCGCAGGTCGCGGCGATGCGCAAGGCGATCACCACCAAGGTGCTGGCCGAGCTGGAGAGCGTCGCGACGAAGGATCCCGACAAGCTCGCGACCGTGTGGAGCGAGTTCGGCGCCGTGATCAAGGAGGGCCTCTACGAGGAGCCCGATCGGCGCGAGCAGATCCTCTCGCTCGCCCGCTTCACCTCGACCAAGGGCACGGGCCGCACCCTCGCCCAATATGTCGAGGCATTGCGCGAAAACCAGACCGAGATCTACTATCTCGCCGGCGAGGATCTCGATCGCCTCAAGGCGAACCCGAAGCTCGAAGCCGCCAAAGCGCGCGGCATCGAGGTGCTGCTGCTCACCGATCCGGTCGACGCGCTGTGGACGTCGCTGCGGCTCGACTTCAAGGGCAAGGGCTTCAAGTCGCTCAGCCAGGGCGAGGTCGACTTCAGCCTGGTGCCGCTCGCCGAAGAGGCGAAGGCAGAAGCCGAGGCCGGCCAGACCGACACGCCGGCCGTCGACGAGTCCGCGGTGATCGCCGCCGTGAAGCTGGCGCTCGGCGAGCGCGTCTCCGACGTGAAGGCGTCGCAGCGCCTCACCGACAGCGCCGCCTGCCTGGTCGCCGGCGGGACAGGGCCGGACCGCGAGCTGGAGCGCCTGCTCGCCAAGCAGAGCCGCGCCTCCGGCACCAAGCCGATCCTCGAGCTGAACATGAAGCACGCACTGGTCGGCGCGCTGTCGCGCGAGAGCGCCGGCGGCCACGCCGACGAGGCCGCCGATCTCGCGATGCTGCTGTTCGAGGAGGCGCAGATTCTCGACGGCGAGCTGCCCGACGACCCCGCCGCCTTCGCCCGCCGTCTCAACCGCCTGGTGACCCGCGGCCTGCCGGGCTGATCAGGACCGGTCGGGAGAGCGGCTTCTTCTGAAGTCGCTCACCCCGGGCGATCAGGCGCGGCCGCGCTTGCCTGTCGGCTTGCCGGCCGCACCCCGCGCGGCCTTGCGGGCACCGGCGGGCTTGCTCTTGCCGGCGCGGAAGGGCTTCTTCTCACGGAACGGCTTTCCTTCGTACGGAGGCTTGCCTTCGCGAAACGGCTTGTCCTCGCGAAGCGGCTTGTCCTCACGCGCCTCCTGGCGCCACGGCTTCTTCGCGAATCTCTTCTTCTCCGGCGCGGCCGGGCCGTTGTCGGACGGCGCGTGCGCCGTCGCGCCGCGCTCGTGGCGGGATCGGTCGCCGGGACGAACCCTGCCGCCGTGCGGCCGGAGCCGGCCGGCGGGCCGGTCGTGCTGTCCCGAGGGCGCCTGCGGGCCGTCGGGCAGCGGCTCGAGGCGGATGTTCGATTCCTTGTCGGGGCGGGCGATGGCCGCGGCGAACAGCTCGGCGGCGTCGGCTGCGATCTCGATCTCGCTGTGGCTGTCGCAGATCCGGATGGCGCCGACGGCGCGCTTGTCGATGCCGCCGCGGCGGCAGATCATCGGCAGCAGCCAGCGCGCTTCGGCGTTCTTGTTGCGCCCGACGCTGGCCCGATACCAGACGCTGCCGCCGGCGAGGCCGGCGTGCCGCTTCGGCCGGGCGTCGATCGGATCCCATGCGGGGGCGGCCCCGTCGTCACGTGCGGGCGCAGCCGTTCTCGCATCGTCGGTCCTCGCCCCCTCTGCCCACGCCTCGTCGCGATCACGCCGCGACCGGCCGGCGCGCTCGCCGGGATCGACGATGTCCTCGGGCGAGGGCAGGCCGGCGCGCAGAATCCGGGCCAGCGCGGTCGCGAGCTGCTCGGGGCTGCGCTGCGCGAGCAGCGCCTGCGCCCAGATCAGGTCGTCCTCGCTCGGCTCCTCGGCGAGCCTCGGGTCCTGCAGGACGCGCTCGAGGTCGAGCCGCCGGATCTCCTCCGGCTGGGGCGCGCTGCCCCACACCGCGTCGATGCCGGCCTGGAACAGCATGGTCTCGACCCGTCGGCGGCGGGCGTTGGGCACCAGCAGGATGCTGACGCCCTTGCGGCCGGCGCGGCCGGTGCGGCCGGAGCGATGCTGAAGCACCGCCGGATCGTTCGGCAGCTCGGCGTGGATGACGAGGCCGAGATGAGGCAGGTCGATGCCGCGCGCCGCCACGTCGGTGGCGACGCAGACGCGGGCGCGCCCGTCGCGCAGCGCCTGCAGCGCGAGCGTCCGCTCGTTCTGCGCCAGCTCCCCCGAGAGCGCGACCACGGAGAAACCGCGCTCCAGCAGGGCCGCCTGCAGGTGGCGTACGGCATTGCGGGTGTTGCAGAACACCAGCGCGCCGGGCGACTCGAAATAGCGCAGCAGGTTGACGACCGCGTGCTCGACCTCGTGCGGCGCGACCCGGATGGCCCGGTACTCGATGTCGGCATGCCCGCTTTCGTCGCCGGCGACGTCGATGCGCAGAGCGTCCTTCTGATACTCGCGCGCCAAGGCGACGATGCCGCGCGGAAGAGTCGCCGAGAACAGCAGCGTGCGGCGGCTGTCCGGCGTTGTCTCGAGGATCAGCTCCAAGTCCTCGCGAAAGCCGAGGTCGAGCATCTCGTCGGCCTCGTCGAGCACCACGGCCTTCAGGCCGGAGATGTCGAGGCGGTGCCGCCGCAGGTGGTCGCACAGCCGCCCCGGCGTCCCGACCACGATGTGGGCGCCCTCGGCCAGCTCGCGCTGCTCGCGGCGCGGGTCGGTGCCGCCGACGCAGGAGACGACGCGGGCGCCGGTGTGGCCGTAGAGCCAGGCGAGCTCGCGCTGCACCTGCAGGGCGAGCTCGCGGGTCGGCGCGACCACCAGGGCGAGGGGGGCGGCGCCGGGCTCGAAGCCGTCGGCGTCGCCGAGCAGGTCGTCCGCGATCGCCAGCCCGTACGCGACCGTCTTGCCGGAGCCGGTCCGCGCCGACACCAGGAGGTCGCGGCCGGCGGCGTCGTCGGCGAGCACGGCGGCCTGCACCGGGGTCGGATCGTCGTAGTTGCGCGCGGCGAGGGCGCGGGCGAGCGGCGGACGGGTCGGCAGGAATGTCACGGGAGGTCGGACCTGGGTTGGATAGAGGCCGCTGGCGGCTCGGGTGGGGGATCGAGCCGATGGGATCGCGCGACACGGCGATCCGAGGCGGCGACGGGTCGGCAGCCGTCGCGTTCGACGGGTGGCCGCTCGCCGGGCGCCCTTGTAGCAGCCCGCGGCCGTGTCCGCCACGCCCGCCGCTGCCCGCTCATCGTTTTCTGTTCGCGAACGTTACCTGCGGCCTGCCGGGCTGATCAGAAACGGCCGGGACCGATCAAACAAGAAAAGGAGGACGCCGGCGGCGTCCTCCTTCGCGTTTGGGAGAGTGAGCGTGACGCGCAGGCCGGATCACAGGCCGACCTTGGTCACCACCAGCGCACTGCCGTTGTTGTAGGCGTGGGCGTAGAACAGGCCGCCGCTCTTGACGCCGTCGACGATGTAGGCGGTCTGGCTCGCATCGTTGCCGACCATCATCACGCCCGGCTCGTTGGTCGCGAAGCCGCGGTCCAGCCAGGTGCATTCGCCCGGCTGCGGGGCGACGCTGGTGCCGGCGGCGGTGCCCGGCGCGAAGCGCAGCGTCAGCTGGGTCGCGCCCGTCACCTCGGCCGACATCTGGCCGCCCGCGTTGCACACCAGCGGCGCGGAGGCGGGTGCGGCGACGGGCTGCGGCGGCGTGATCACCTGCGTCACCGGACGCGGCGCGACCGTCTGGGTGACGACGCGCTGCGGCACGACGCGCTGCGGATAGGCCTGCTGCTGCGCATAGGTCTGGTGCGGATACACCGGCACCGGGACAGGCAGCGGCAACACGTGCACGTCGCGGCGCGGCGGGCACATCAGCTTGCCGCCGACCGTCACGCAGTTGCCCGGCCCCGGGCCGACGTCCGGCGGAGTCTTGGCCTGACCCTGGCCCTTGTTCGGGTCGGGCACGCAGGTCGGCCCGACGCAGGGCTGCGGGCCCGGAGTCGGAGGCGTCGTGTCGGACTGCTTCGGCGGCAGCGGAAACTTCGGCTTGATCGAGTCGATCTTGTCGCTCTTCGGCAGCGTGAAATCGGGCTTCTTCGGGCCGTTTGGGGTGTTCGACCCGACCTGATCGCCTTTCGGCAGCGGAAACTTCGGCTTGACCGAGTCGATCTTGTCGCTCTTCGGCAGCGTGAAATCGGGTTTCTTCGGTCCGGCCGGCGTGGTCGACCCGACCTGATCGCTCTTCGGCAACGGAAACTTCGGCTTGAAGGGGCCGGTCGCGGGACCTGCGCCGGGACCCGAGGCCGGCTTGATGGCGTCCTTGGGCAGCAGCAGGATGTGCGGCTTGACCGGCTTCGACGGGGTGGCCGACGGCCCGACGGAGCTGGTCTGCGTTTGCGGCTTCGAGAGCGGCTTCGTCAGCGGAACCGGCGCGAGCTGCGGACGGTTCGCGACCGACGGTGTCGGCGTGACGCGGGTCGCGGTGACGCCGCCGGTCTGGACCGGGCGCTTGAAGGTCAGCGGCCCCGGCTTGGCGGCCGGATCCGCAGGGGCGGCGACAGTCGACGACGCAGACGCAACAACGAGCAGAGCCGAGGCAAGCGCGGCCGTTCCGAGATGCTTGGTCATGACGTCCCTCAGTTCGTTCGTCCGTCTCGCCGGCCGGATGCCGACGACGCCTCCAGCATCCAGGAGTGGTAGACGACGAACTGTGAGACAGCTCACACAAGCCGCGGCGGGTGACGTCCGCGCCGTCGTGCGTTCAGAGGCCGCTTCCGCGAGACGCGGCGGCGGCCGGCGCCGGGCGCGGGGGCACGTGCGGTTCCGGCGGCACGTCGTCCTGCGGGCCGGAGGTGAGCAGGCGCCCGAGCCGGCGGCCGAGCTTGTGCTGCAGGTCGTCCATCAGCGTGAACACGCTCGGCACCACGACGAGGCTGAGCAGCGTCGAGGTGATCAGGCCGCCGATGACGGCGACGGCCATCGGGGCGCGGAAGCCGGAGTCGACGTCGAGCCCCAGCGCCACCGGGATCATGCCGGCCGTCATGGCGATGGTCGTCATCACGATCGGCCGGGCGCGCTTGTGGGCGGCGTCGAGAAGCGCGGCGTCGCGCGGCATGCCGGCCTTGATCGCCTCGATGGCGTACTCGACCAGCAGGATCGAGTTCTTGGCGACGATGCCCATCAGCATCAGCACGCCGATCACGGCCGAGATCGACAGCGCCTTGCCGGTGACGAGGAGGAGCGTCATCGCGCCGCCGACCGCGAGCGGCAGCGCCATCATGATGGTGAGCGGCTGCATGAAGCCGCCGAACAGCACCACCATCACGACGTAGACGAGCAGCACGCCGGCGCCGAGCGCCACCGCGAAGCTGACGAACAATTCGACCATGATCTCGGCGTCGCCGGTCTTCTGCTCGCGCACCGAGGCGGGCAGCTCGCGCATGATCGGCAGCGCGTGGATCTGCTCCAATGCCTGGCCGAGCGGCAGGCCGTTCAGCTCCGCCTCGATCGCCGCCTTGCGGGTGCGGTCGAGCCGCTGGATGGTCGCCGGGCCGCTGGCGAGCCTGATCTCGGCGACCGCCTTGAGCGGCACGCTGGCGCCGCTCGTCGTCGCGACGCGGAGGTTCTCGATGGTCGGCAGGCTGGCCCGCGACGCCGGGTCGATCTGCACCCGGATCGGGATCTGGCGGTTCGGCAGGTTGAACTTGGCGAGGTTCTGGTCG
Organism: Rhodoplanes sp. SY1; assembly: GCF_046000175.1. Lineage (NCBI taxonomy): Bacteria > Pseudomonadati > Pseudomonadota > Alphaproteobacteria > Hyphomicrobiales > Nitrobacteraceae > Rhodoplanes > Rhodoplanes sp. SY1. The sequence continues at coordinate 26,853 of NZ_JBEOMB010000068.1, read as the reverse complement.
GCGTCGCCGAGCGTCGCGATGCGGGCCGTGGCGGCGATCGAGGCGACCGAGACGCCGAGCTCGGCGGCGCGCTCGGGCATCGGCACGATCTGGATCTCGGGCCGCCGCAGGCTCGCCGTCGAGGCCGCGGTCGGGAACGACGGCAGCGTGCGCATCTGGCGCTCGAGCGCGGTCGCGGCGCGGTCGAGCTCGACCGGGTTGTCGCCGGTGAGCGTGATCGTCACCTTGGCGCCGCCCATGCCGTCGGCGCCGAAGCGGAACCGGGTGCCGGGAATCTCGGCCAGCAGCGGCCGCAGCGCCGTCTCGATCTGCTGCTGGGTGAGGGCGCGCGCATTCGCCGGCACGTAGTTGATGTAGACGATGGCGTTGCGCGGATCGCCGCCGACCGAGGGCGCGCCCGGCCCCTGGCCGCCCGCCGCGACGCCGATCGCGGCGAACACGCTCGTCACGTCGGACCGCGCCTTGGCGATGTCGGTGACGCGCTTCACCACGGCCTCGGTCTGGGCGAGCGTCGCGCCCGGCGGCAGCTCGACGCCCAGCGCCGAGCGGCCGGTGTCGCGGGCCGGCATCAGGTCGGACGGCACCAGCGGGATCAGCGCGATCGAGCCGGCGAAGATCACCAGCGCGCCGATCACGGTGAGCCAGCGGTGCCGGATCGAGGCGGCGAGGAAGCGCAGATAGACCCGCATCACCACGCCGTCGCGAGGGCCCTTCTCCGGCTTCACCTTCAGGAAGTAGGCGCCGAGCATCGGCGTGACGAGCCGCGCGACGACCAGCGAGAACAGCACCGCGACCGACACGGTGACGCCGAACGGCTTGAAGAACTGGCCCGGGATGCCGGGCATGAACGCCACCGGCACGAACACGGCCACGATGGTCAGCGTCGTCGCCACCACGGCCAGCCCGATCTCGTCGGCGGCGTCGAGCGCCGCCCGGTAAGGCTTCTTGCCGTCGCGCATGTGGCGGACGATGTTCTCGATCTCGACGATGGCGTCGTCGACCAGGATGCCGACCACCAGGGACAGCGCGAGCAGCGTCACGCCCGAGAGCGCGAAGCCGAACGCCTTCATCACGAAGAAGGTCGGGATCAGCGACAGCGGCATGGCGAGCGCCGCGATGAAGGTCGCCCGCAGGTCGCGCAGGAACAGGAACACGACCAGCACGGCGAGCGCCGCGCCCTCGACCAGCGTCTCGATGGCGCCCCGGTAGGACTCCTCGACGAACCGCACCGTCGACGACACGCGCTTGATCTCGACGCCGGGCGTCGCCTGCTCCAGCGTCTCCAGCCGGGCCGCGACTTTCTTCGCGACATGCACCTCGCTCGAGCCGACGGTGCGCAGCACCTCGAAGGCGACGACCGGCTGGTTGTCGAGCTTGGCCGACTGGCGCTGCTCGGCCGCCGTGTCCTCGACCGTGCCGAGCTCGGAGAGGCGCGCCTTGCGGCCGCCCGGCAGGGTGATCAGGCGAGCCCGCAGGTCGTCGACCGTCTCGGCGCTGCCGACCGTGCGGATCGACTGCTCGCTCGCCCCGAGCGTGCCGCGGCCGCCCGGGCTGTTGAGGTTCTGGTTGCGCAGCTGCGTGTGGACGTCGACGGCCGTGATGCCGAGCGCCATCAGCCGGGCCGGATCGAGCTCGATCCGGATCTCGCGGTCGACGCCGCCGACCCGGTTGACCCGGCTGACGCCCGGGATCGACAGGAGCGCGCGGGCCACCGTGTCGTCGATGAACCAGGAGAGCTGCGCGACCGACATCGCCGGCGCCCGCACCGTGTAGGTGACGATGGCGCCGCCCGAGATGTCGACCCGACTGACGATCGGCTCGAGAATGTCGGCCGGCAGGGTGGCGCGGGTCTGGGTGACCTTGTCGCGCACGTCGTTGACGGCGCGGTCGACGTTCTTGCCGATGTTGAACTCGACCACGGTGTTGGAGGCGCCGTCGTAGACCGTGGAGGTGATGTGCTTGATGTCGCCCAGCCCGGCGACCGCGTCCTCGATGCGGCGCGTCACCTGCGACTCGAGCTCGGCCGGGGCGGCGCCCGGCTGCTGCACCGTGACCACCACGGCGGGCAGGTCGATGTCGGGATTGTTGTTGATGCGCAGGCCCGGATAAGCGACGAGGCCGGCCATCGTCAGCACGACGAACAGCACCACGGTGGCGACCGGGTGGCGGATCGCCCAGGCCGAGATGTTGTTGCGGCCGTGGACCACGGTCCGCGCCGGCCGGGGCGCGTCGTCGTTCTGCGGCGTGCTCATTCGGGCGGGCGCGCGTCGGCGCTGTCGATGCGGACGAGATCGCCGTCGTTGAGGAAGCCGGCGCCGGCGAAGACGATGCGCTCGCCGCGGCCGACGCCGCCGCGCACCTCGACCCAGCCGTCCTGGCGGGTTCCGGTGTCCAGGAGCTTCACGGCGACGCGGCCGTCCGGGCCGACCGCGAAGGCGGCCGGCCGCCCGTCGCGGAAGACCAGCGCCTCCTGCGGCAGCGCGAGCACCTCGGCGGAGCCGACCGCGATCTCGGCATTGGCGAACATGCCGGGCCGGAGCCCGCTGTCGCTCGGCAGCGCCACGTAGACGGTGCCGAGCCGGGTCGCCGGATCGACCACGGGCGCGACCAGCCGGACGCGCCCGGCCACCACCGTGTCGCCGTGCAGGACCCGCACCGCCTGGCCGGCCGCGACGCTCGTGAGATCGAGCTCCGGCACCTGCGCCTGCAGCTCGACGCGGCCGTCGCGGATCATCTTGAACAGCTCGGCGCCGACGCTCGACACGGTGCCGACGAGCGCGGTGCGCTTGGCGATCACGCCGTCGGTCGGCGCCCGCACCACGGTCTGGGCGATGCGCGCCTTCACCTCGTCGCGCTGCGCCCGGATCATGCCGAGCCGCGCCTCGGTGGCGCGCGCCGTCATCTGGCGCTGCTGGAAGGTCGCCTCGGCGATGTTGCGGCTCGCCTGCAGCTCCTGGGCGCGGCGGAGCTCCGCTTGGGCGTTCTGCGCGTTGGCCTCGGCCTCCAGGGCGGCCGCCTCGTACTGGGCGAGCTGCGCCTGCAGGATCGCATCCTCGAAGCGCGCCAGCACCTGGCCCTTGGTGACCCTGTCGCCCTCGTCGACCGTCACCTCGACGATGCGCAGGCCGGCGATCTCGGCCGCGACGGTGAGCAGCTGCCAGGCGGCGACCGAGCCGGTGCCGACCACGCTGCGGGTGATGCGCCGCGTCTCGACGCCGGCGACCGACACGGTGAGGGCGGGCCGCGGCTCGGCGCGGGTGGGCGTCGCGGCCGGGGCCTGCGCGGGGGCGGAGACCGGGACGGCCGCATAGGCGGCGAGACCGGCGGCGATCAACGCCAGCGGCAGCGCGATCGTCACGGTGCGCCAGTGGCGGCGGGTGCCGGTCGGTGCGGGGGTGCCGTCGGCGTCGGCATAGGCGCCGGTCGGGCGGTCGGTCGGAAATCGCTCGGTCACGTCGAAATCTCTACTGTTCCCGGCACGGCGCGGGCGCGGTCGCCCGCTCCGGGACATGGGCCGACTAGACCCTCCAGAATTGTGTCGATTCGACGGTGCAGGCCCGTCCACGCGGGCTTTTCGCCGCGCCGTCGTGGCGCCGGGTCATCCGTTGGAACGTCCGGCGCCCGCGGGCGTTGTCCGGGGCTCCCAGGGCTCGAAGGGTCGCGCATCGCGTCGCCCTGTCTGCGAACCGAGCCGCGGCGCGCCATCTCACGGTACCTTCGACACCCGATATCCGACACGCCGCCGCGATCCCATCGGCCGCGGCGCGGTCACCCGAGCAACTGCAGGAACCGACATGCGGAACACACCAGTGGTCTCTCGCACCGGCCGGCCCGCGACCCCGACGCGCCCCAGGGCATCCGAGGAGGCCGGCGGCCGCCGCGCCTTCACGATCGGGCTCGAGGAGGAGTTCTTCCTGGTCGGCGCCCGCACCCTCGCGGTGCCGCGCCGCGTCGATCCCGCCGTCTTCCGCCGCGCCGAGGCGGTGACGCGCGGCCGCGCCAAGCCGGAGTTCCTGCAGGCCCAGGTCGAGATCGTCTCCGGCGTGCACGACACGCTCGGCGGTGCCCGGGCCGAGATGGCGGAGCTGCGCGAGGCGGTGGCGGATACCGCCGACGCGCACGGGCTCGCCGTGCTGGCCGCCGGCACCCATCCGGGCGCCGACTGGCGCCGCGTCCGCCAGACCGAGGCGCAGCGCTACGACCGGGTGATGGACCAGCTCCAGATGATCGGCCGCCGCGATCTCCTGTGCGGCCTGCACGTCCATGTCGAGCTTCCCGATCCGGCCCGCCGGGTCGAGATCATGCGGCGCATGGTGCCCCACCTGCCGCTGCTCTTGGCGCTGTCGACCTCGTCGCCGTTCTGGTGCGGCCTGCCGACCGGGCTGAAGGGCTACCGGCTCGCCGCCTATGCCGAGCTGCCGCGCACCGGGCTGCCGGCGGCGTTCCGCAGCGAGGCCGAGTACCGGGCCTATGTCGACGCGATGGCGCGGGCCGGGGCGATCCCGGACGCCAGCTATCTGTGGTGGGCGATCCGCCCGTCCGCGTCGCTGCCGACGCTGGAGCTGCGTGCGCCCGACTGCTGCACCCGGCTCGACGACGCCATCGCGGTCGCCGCCCTCTACCGGGTGCTGGCCCGCCATCTCTACCGCACCCGCCCGGCCGCCGACGACATGCCGGCCGTGACCCATGCGCTGGCGCAGGAGAACCAGTGGCGGGCGCAGCGAAACGGCGTCCAGGCGAGCTTCGTCACCCGCGACGGGCCGGAGCCGGTCGCGGCCGTGCTGGAGCGCCTGCTGCGCCAGGCGGCCGACGACATCGAGGCGCTCGACTGCGCCGCCGAGGTCGCGCACTGCCGCACCATCGTCGCCGACGGCACGTCGGCGGATGCCCAGCTCGCCGCCTACGAGCGGCATGTCGCGGGCGGTCACCGCGCGGCGTTGCGGGCCGTGCTGCAGTGGCTGCGCGACGAGACGATCGCGACGCGGGCCGATCCCGAGCCGCGCACCATCGCCGCCCCGCCGCTGCTGCCGAGCCACGACCCGGAGGCCGATCGCGACAGTCTCTGAGATCGCCGTCCGGCGCGCCCGCAGCCTCCGCCCCGGCGCTCCTCGTGGAACGCCGGGGCACGTTGCGCATCGGGCGGCTTGCGAACAATCTCGCGATCCCGCACACCGGGATCGCGACCATGACGAGCCTCTCCGGCTCGGGTGTCGCGATCGCCGCGTCACCCCCGGAGCACGAGGCCCGCGTGAATCCCGCCGATCGTTCCGACGCCGTGAAGGGCGCGTCCTCCGTCGAGCCGATGCCTGCCGCCGAGCCGACGCCGGCCGCGGCACCGGGCAACGCGGTGCCGGCGGTGCTGCGGCGCTACGCGCCGGGTCTCGCCCTCGCCGCCGCCGTCGCGCTCGCCGCGCTCGCCGCCGAGCCGCTGGTCGGCCGGGTGCTGCCAATCCCCGCCATGGTGATCGCGCTGCTGATCGGCGTCGCCTTCAACCGCCTCGCCGCCCGGCCGCTGTACGAGCCGGGCCTCACCTACAGCGTGAAAAAGCTCCTGCGCATCGCCATCGCGCTGCTCGGCACCCGCATCGCGCTCGGCGACATCTTTGCGCTCGGCGTGCCCGTCGCCTTGCTGATCGTCGCCGGCATGGCGGCGACGATCGCGTCCGGCGTCTGGTTCGCCCGCCTGCTCGGGCTCGACCGGCGCTACGGCGCACTTGCCGGCGCCTCGACGGCCGTGTGCGGCGCCTCGGCGGCGCTCGCCACCGCGACCGTTGTTCCGAACTATCCCAGCAAGGCCGCCGACGTCGCCTTCACGGTGATCGCCGCCAACGCCTTCTCGACCCTGGTGATGATCCTCTATCCGCCGCTCTGCGCGCTGCTCGGCCTCGACCCGCAGGCGACCGGCATCATGCTGGGCGGCACCGTCCACGACATGGCCCAGGTGGTCGGCGCCGGCTACGCCGTCTCCGAGCCGGTCGGCAACACGGCCGTGATCGTCAAGCTGTTCCGCATCTTCCTGCTGCTGCCCGTGGTGCTGATCGTCGGCTGGTGGCTGCTGCCGCGCGACGGCGCGCAGATGCACGCCAAGGTGCCGGTGCCGGTGTTCGCGCTGGTGTTCCTGGCGCTGTGCCTCGTCAACAGCCTGGTGCCGGCGGTGCCGGGCGCCGCGGCGCTCTACGCGCCGGTCAAGGCCGCCTTCCACGTCGCCTCGACGGCCGGCCTGCTGATCGCCATCTCGGCGCTCGGCCTGCAGACCTCGCCGGCCGCGATCCTGCGCATCGGCTGGCGGCACGTCGCCGTGTTCGTCGGCGCCACGCTGGTGATTCTCGCCGTGGTGACGGGCGGCCTGCTCGCGCTGCACTGACGGCTGCCTTGCACTGACGACGCGCGACCACCAAGACCCGACCACGCGACACGGAGGGGAGACCATGCCCAAGATCGACATCGACGCCGTTCCGCTCGACACCGGCATCGGCTATCCGGCGCAGTTCCGCGGACCCGTCGAAGGTCGCGTCCGCCAGCGGCTCGGCCGGGCCGCAGGCCTCACCCGGTTCGGCGTCAATCTGTGCCGCCTGGCGCCCGGCGTCGCCTCGTCGCTGCGCCACTGGCACAGCGACGAGGACGAGCTCGTCTACGTGCTGGAGGGCGAGGTGGTGCTGGTCGAGGACACCGGCGAGACGGTGCTGAAGGCCGGCGAGGCCGCCGCCTGGCCGGCCGGCACCGGCCTCGGCCACTGCCTGGTCAACCGCTCCGACCGCGACGCCGTGGTGCTGGAGATCGGCAACCGCGCCGCGACCGACACGGTCGAGTATCCGGGGCTCGACCTCAAGATCGAGCGCACCGCGAGCACCGGCCGCTACGTGCACCGCAACGGCGAGCCGTACTGAGCGACACGCGCCGGCCGTGCCCCGGACAAGGCGCGTCGCGCCGCGCCCGGAACACGAGGTCCCGGCCGGCCGCTTGCGCGCGCCCGCGGCAGTGGGCAAGATCGCTGCCCCGACAACACCAAAAAGACGTTCGGGACGGAAACAGCCTGTCGCTCGCGACGCCCGGGAGGAGCCCCCGCATGCGTGTCTCTCGTCGATTCGTCTCGGCCGCGTTCGCCTCCGCCGCCGTCGCGCTCGGCCTCACCGCCGTCGCGGCGCCCGCGCGCGCCGACGTGAAGATCGGGGCGGTCCTCTCGACGACCGGGCTGGCCGAGTATCTCGGCGCCCCCGAGAAGCGGACCCTGGAGCTGTGGGTCGAGGCGATCAACGCGGCCGGCGGCGTGAATGGCGAGAAGCTGAACCTGATCGTGCACGACGACGGCGGCGACCCGGAGACGGCCCGCAAGCTCACCGAGCGGCTGGTGCGGGACGACAAGGTGGCGGCTATCATCGGCGGCACCACCACGGCGACGACGCTCGCCATGATCCCGGTGGTCGAGGCCGCGCAGGTGCCGTTCGTGTCGCTCGCCGGCGCCGTGCAGATCGTCGAGCCGGTGCGCAAATGGGTGTTCAAGACCCCCCACACCGACCGTATGGCCTGCGAGAAGATTTTTGCGGACCTCAAGCGCCGCAAGCTGACGACGATCGCGATCGTCTCGGGCACCGACGCCTTCGGCCGCTCGATGCGCGAGCAGTGCGTCAAGGCGGCGCCCGGGGCCGGCATCACGGTGGCGCACGAGGAGATCTACGGCCCGGCCGACACCGACGTGTCGGCCCAGATGGCGGCGCTCAAGCGCAAGCCCGGCCTGCAGGCCGTCGTGGTGGCGGGCCACGGCCAGGGCCCGGCGATCGTGACGCGCAACTACGCGCAGCTCGGCATCAAGCTGCCGCTCTACCAGTCGCACGGCGTCGCCTCGAAGAGCTTCATCGAGCTCGCCGGCCCCGCTGCGGAGGGCGTGCGGCTGCCGGCCGCGCCTCTCCTGGTCGCCGACAAGCTCGCCGACGGCGACCCGCAGAAGGCGGTGCTGCAGGACTATGCGAGGACCTGGCAGCAGAAGACCGGCCAGCCGGTGTCGGCTTTCGGGGGGCACGCCTATGACGGGCTGATGCTGGTGGTCGATGCGGCCAAGCGCGCCGGCGGCTTCGATCCGGCCAAGCTGCGCGACGCCCTCGAGGCGACGCGCGGCCATGTCGGCACCGGCGGCATCGTCACCATGTCGCCGACCGACCACACCGGCCTCGACCTCTCGGCGCTGCGCATGCTCGAGATCCGCAAGGGCGACTGGGTGCTGGTCTCCGAGCAGGGCTCCTGAGAGCAGGGCTCCCGAAGCTCGTCAAAAGCCTGGACCGAAACGAGAATTGCTCCAAACGGGGCGGACTTTGACCTAGGACAAAGCCGCTCGGGGGAGGCCCCGCCCAATCTTCGCGCAGGGACCGGCGCCGTGTCGGTCCCGCGGCTCTGCAACTCGTGACGCGACACCTATCGACGTCAAAGGCGCAGCCGCCCATCCCGATACGACCCGAAAGCGACCGGCGCGTCCGGCCCGGGCGATCGGCACCCGCGAGGACGTCCATGCTCGATCACGACATCATCAGCGCCCTCAAGCAGGTGCTCGATCCCGAGATGGGCATCTCGATCGTCGATCTCGGCCTCGTCTACCGGGCCGACTGGACGGCCGAGGGGATCGTCGTCGACATGACCACCACGGCGCCGACCTGCCCGTTCGGCGAGGTGATGGCGCGGGCCGCCAAGGCGGCGCTGCGGCGCGCCTTCACCGAGACGCCGAGCGTCCAGGTCCGGCTGCTCTGGGATCCGCCCTGGAGCCCGGAGCGGATGACCGAGGAGGGCCGCTTCGCGCTCGGCTGGGAGTTCGGCGAGCCGTTCTCCGACACGCGGCACTGACGTATTTCGACTGTCGACGCGGCGCCCGCGCGGCGCTGGGCGCGGCGTCTCCCGGCCCCCCGGGACACGCCGCGATCACGTTTGTGTACAAATGATCGCACCCCCCGCGGAACCGGTTGCCCTTTCCGGTCCCGGGATGGTTGACTGCGCTCACACGCCGGCGGCGTGCTCCTGCTGATCGATCGACGACGACCCGCGCGGGGCGGTGCCCCCGCGACCGGGCGGGCGCCGCCGCGCCGACGAGCTCGCGTCCCTGTCACCCGAACACGGAACTCCGATGCATTTCGATCTGACCGACGAGCAGCGCATGGTCCAGGAGACGGCGCGGCGCTTCGCCCTCGAGGACATCGCGCCGACCCTGGTGGAGGAGGAGAAGGCGCACACCTTCAGGACCGATCGCGTCGCCCGCATGGGCGCGCTCGGCTTCTTCGGCTGCGCGCTCTCCGAGGAGCTCGGCGGCACCGGGATGGGCTTCCTCGAGTCGGTGCTGATGGCCGAGCAGATCGCCAAGATCTCGGCGTCGTGGCGGCTGCCCTTCAACATGCAGAATCTCGGCCCCGCCCTGACGGTGGCGAAGTTCGGCACGCCCGAGCAGAAGCAGAAGTACATCCCGGGCTGGGTCGCCGGCACGCAGCTCGGCTTCTTCGCCATCACCGAGCCGAACACCGGTTCGGACGTCGCCTCGATGAAGACCCATGCGATCGACAAGGGTGACCACTTCGAGGTCCACGGCAGCAAGATGTGGATCTCGCAGGCGCATGTCGGCGACGCCGGGCTCCTCTACGCCTACACGGACCGCTCGGCCGGCAACAAGGGCCTCACCGCCTTCCTGATCGAGCCGAAGGCCTGGGCCGGCGTCTCGGCGCGGGCGATCGAGACCAAGCTCGGCCTGCACTGCGCGCCGACCGGCGAGTTCGTCTTCGACGGCATGAAGGTGCCGAAGGAGAACGTGCTCGGCCAGCCGGGCGACGGCTTCCGCATCTGCATGTGGCAGCTCAACCAGACGCGGATCGGCTGTGCGGCCGGCGCGCTCGGCGTCGCCGGCGGCTGCCTCGATCTCGCGATCGACTACGCCAACGGCCGCACCCAGTTCGGCAAGCCGATCTCGCAGCACCAGATGGTGCAGGCCCAGATCGCCGACATGGCGGCCGAGCACGCCGCGGCGCAGCTCCTCGTCTATCGGGCCGCCTGGCTGAAGGACCAGGGCAAGCCGAGCCAGTACGAGACCTCGGTCGCCAAGCTGTTCGCCTCCGAGGCCGCCGTCCACGCCGCCAACGAGTGCATGAAGATCTTCGGCTCGTTCGGCTTCTCCACCGAGTATCCGGCCGAGCGGTTCTATCGCGATGCGAAGTCGCTGCAGGTGGTCGAGGGCACCTCGAACATCCAGCGCATGATCATCGCCGGCATGGCCTGCGGCTTCACGCCCAACCGGGAGTGAGGCCGGGCGACGACCAGGCGGGCCGCGACGGCGCGCGTCGGTGTCTCCGAACCAAACGCCCCGCCGCGGTTTCTAACAGGACACAACCGCGGCGGGCGCGGGCCACGAGGCCTCCTGCCGCCCGAGGAGTGTCCGATGCGCGCGATCCTTCTGTCCCTGGCGGCTCTCGGCGCCGCCGTCGCCTTCGTCCCGGCGCCCGCCAGCGCCCAGACCGGGCCGATCTATCCCTGGTGCGCCCAGTACGGTGGCCGCAGCGGCGCCACCAACTGCTATTTCGCCAATCTCTGGCAGTGCCAGCAGGCGATCAGCGGCAACGGCGGGTGGTGCTACCGCAATCCGTTCTCGGCTCAGGCCTCCGAGCCGCGCGACCGCCGTCGCAGCCGGCAGGACTATCGCCGGTACTGATCGGGACTCGGCCGCGGCCGCTGCGGGGCGGCTTTGCACGCGCTCGTGATCGTGGCGCGTGCCGCTGCCGGCGGTGCCGTGCTAGCGTGACCGCCCTCGAATCTGCGCTAGGAGGTCGCGATGCGCGCGCTTCTCGTGACGGTCGGGCTCGCCGCGGCCATGGTGGTCGCCGGCGCCCCCGCGGGCCAGGCCCAGGTGCCGTCCTCGGCCGGGCCGATCTATCCCTGGTGCGCCCAGTACGGCGGCGCCTGGGGCGGCGGCACCAACTGCTACTTCGCCAATCTCTGGCAGTGCCAACAGGCGATCAGCGGCAACGGCGGATTCTGCTACGAGAACCCGTTCGCGTGGGGCCTCAATACGGCGCCGCCGCCGCGCAAGAGCCGCAAGAGCCGGGCCGGCTGATTCGGCCGATGCAGTGGACGACGCGGCGGGCGGCATGATCCCTGTGCTGGTGCGGCTCGCCCTCGGGGCCGTGATGATCTATGCGGCGCTCGTGCTGGTGCTCTACGTCGCTCAGCGGTCGTTGATGTATCCGGCCGAGGCGCGGCGGACCGCGCCGGCCGCGGCCGGGCTGCCGCAGGCCGAGGAGATCGCGCTCACGACCGCCGACAGTGAGCGCATCGTCGCCTGGCACGTCCCGCCGCGGGACGGAAAGCCCGTCATCCTCTATCTGCACGGCAATGGCGGCGCGCTGCGCCATCGGGTGCCGCGCTTTGCCGCGCTGGTCCGCGACGGCTTCGGCCTGCTGGCGGTGTCGTTCCGCGGCTATGGCGGATCGACCGGCTCGCCCAGCGAGGCCGGCCTGATCGCCGACGCCGAGGCCGCCCACGCCTTCGCGGCGGAGCGCTACGGCGCCGGAAGGATCGCGGTGTTCGGCGAATCGCTCGGCACCGGCGTCGCCGTGGCGCTCGCCGCGACCCGCCCGGTGGCGCGGCTGATCCTCCAGGCGCCCTACACGTCGACGGCCGCCGTCGCCCGCATCGCCTATCCGTTCGCGCCGATCGGGCTCCTGATGAAGGACCAGTTCCGCTCGGATCTGCGGGCGCCGGACGTCACGGCGCCGGTGCTGATCCTGCACGGGACGCAGGACTCGGTGATCCCGATCGGCTTCGGCGAGGCGCTGTTCGCGGCGTTCCGCAGCGACAAGCGGCTCGTCCGCCTGCCCGGCGGCGACCACGAGGATCTCGACGATTTCGGCGCGCTCGACGCGGTGCGCGATTTTCTCGCCGGAGCGCGACCGGCTGCGGAGTAATGCTCCACCGTCATTCCGGGGCGCGCGGAACGCGCGAACCCGGAATCCAGCGACACGCTCCCGGCTCCTGGCTGGATTCCGGGTTCGGGCCTTCGGCCCGCCCCGGAATGACCGCGGCCCAGCGTGTGCGTCCGCTCAGTTGAACGTCGTGTAGGTCCGGCCCGGCTCCCCGCCGACGCGGCGGAAGCCGTCGGCGGCCGCCTGGTAGCCCTGGCGCAGGGCGAGGGCGCGGGCGTAGGAGCCGGCCGCCTTCTCCTTGTCATTCATGCGCTCGTAGGCGAGGCCGCGGCTGGTCCAGGCCTGGACGTTCTCGGGCTCCAGCTCGACCGCGTCGTCGAGGTCGCCGGCCGCGGCCTTGAGGTCGCCGACCGCCAGATACGTCAGCCCGCGGGCGATGAACGGCTCGGCCTGCTGCTGCGACAGGCCGATGGCGGTCGAGAAGTCGTCGATGGCGAACTGGTACTGGCGCTGGCTCTGATAGAGGAGCCCGCGATTGTAGTAGGCCTGGGCGTTGTCGGGGCGGATCTGGACCGCCTTGTTGAAGTCCTGCAGGGCGCGCAGGAGCTCGCCCTTGTCGCGATACGCCATGCCGCGGCCCACATAGGCGACCGCGTAGGCCGGGTCGATCTGCAGGGCGCGGTCGTAGTCGGCGAGGGCCTGGTCGAGCTTGCCGGTCTGGCGGTAGGCGAGGCCGCGATTGGCATAGGCCTGCGCGTAGTTCGGATCGATCTGGATCGCCTTGTCGAAATCGGCGAGCGCATCCTGGTAGCGGCCCGACTGGCCGAGCACCGAGCCGCGCATGTTGTAGGCCTGCGGGTCGTTCGGGTTCTTCGACAGCACCGCGGTGAGCGACGCGAGATTCGCCGGCGAGGCTGCCGAGGTCGCGTCGTCGACCACCGTGGTCGGCATGTTCATGATCGTCGAGCAGCCGCCGAGCGCCAGCGCGCCGGCCGCGAGGCCGATCAGAATCGTCTTCGACAACAGGGATTTGGCGAGCGGGCTAGGGAGCCCGGGAGCGGCGCTGCGACGGCGGTTCGACCAGCCGAGTCTTTCGCTACCGGAACCCATGGTCTTCCTCGTGACGCGCATCGACACGGCCGCGGCATGGTGCGGCCCGGCCCTGGGTCACGGACAATCGCGGCGATCTTGCGGCGGCGCCGCCCGTCCACGCGAAACGCGGGGCTGCGCTGCCGCCCCGTCACCCGACCTTGGAGCAAATGCGAAACGAGCGGGCGGCCGGGCCACCCGCTCGCGAAACGTCGTTCGGTCTCGACGGACCGGCGCGCGGATCAGCGCGGGGCGCTGCTGCGGAAGCCGCCGCCACCGCCCATGCCGGGACGGGCGCCGGGGCCGCCGGCCCGCGGGGCGGGCTTCGGCTTGCCGGGGATCAGGCCCTCGCGCTGGGCGCGCTTGCGGGCCAGCTTGCGGGCGCGGCGGATCGCCTCGGCCTTCTCCCGCGCCTTGCGCTCGGAGGGCTTCTCGTAATGACCGCGCAGCTTCATCTCGCGGAAGATGCCCTCGCGCTGCATCTTCTTCTTCAGCGCCTTGAGGGCCTGGTCGACGTTGTTGTCACGAACGAGTACCTGCACGAAGCGTCCTCTCGAAGGTCTTGTCGGTTGATCTGGCGGGCCGTCCGCCAGCGGTCGAACGATCGCGCGGGCTCCCAGGTGGGGGGCGTCTACCAGAAAGCGCCGGCGAAGTCCATCATGCGTCGCGACAATGCGGCCATCGCCGTACGGTTTCCCGGGCGGTCCGGGTCAGTCCACGAAAACCCGGTTCACGTGGCCCATCTTGCGGCCGGGGCGGACGATCGGCTTGCCGTAGAGGTGGACCGAGGCGCCCGGGACGGCGAGCCAGGCCTTGTGCTCGTCGACCTCGGCGCCGATCAGGTTGATCATCTCGGCCCGTCCGTGGCGGACCGGCACCGCCAGCGGCCAGCCGGCCACCGCCCGGATGTGCTGCTCGAACTGCGACACCGTGCAGCCGTCCTGGGTCCAGTGGCCGGAATTGTGGACCCGCGGCGCGATCTCGTTGACCAGCACGCGACCGCCGGGGCCGGCGCCGCCGGCACCATCCGCCACCCAGAACATCTCGACCGCCAGCACGCCGACATAGCCGAACGCATCGGCGATCCGGCTGGCGATGTTCCGCGCGGCCTCGGCGATCTCGGTCGGCACGGCAGCCGGGACCCGGGTGACCTTGAGGATGTGGTCGCGGTGCTCGTTCTCGCACAGCTCGAAGGTCTGGACGGTGCCGTCGAGGCCGCGCGCGACCACCACGGAGACCTCGCGCTCGAACGGCACGAAAGCCTCGAGGATCGCCGGCTGCTGCCCGATCTCGTCCCAGGCGATGCCGGGGTCGTCGCCGGGCCGGATCGTCACCTGGCCCTTGCCGTCGTAGCCGAACCGCCGCGTCTTCAGCACGGCCGGCCGGCCGAGCGCGGCGAGGGCCGCGTCGAGCGCGGCGCGATCGTCGACCGCCGCATAGGGGGCGGTGGCAATGCCGAGCGCCGTGACGAAATTCTTCTCGGTGAGCCGGTCCTGGGTGGTCGCGAGAATCTTCGGGTCGGGCAGGACGGGCTTTCGAGCCGACAGGAACGTCGCCGTCTCGGCCGGGACGTTCTCGAACTCGTAGGTGACCACGTCGACGTCGTTGGCGAAGCGGTCGAGCGCCTCCTTGTCGGTGTAGTCGGCCTCGGTCACCCGGCGCACCACGTCGAAGGCGCAGGACTGCGGGTCCGGGCACAGCACGTGGCACTTGAAGCCGAGCCGGCCGGCGGCGAGCGCCAGCATGCGGCCGAGCTGGCCTCCGCCGAGAATCCCGATGGTGGCGTCCGGACCGAGCGGACGCGGCGCGACGATCACGCGGAGGCCTCCTCGGACGGCGCCTCGGCGACCGACTCGGTCTGCCGGCGGCGCCAGGCGTCGAGCCGGTCGGCGAGATCTGCGTCGTGCAGCGCCAGGATGGAGGCCGCGAGCAGCGCCGCGTTGATGGCGCCGGCGCGGCCGATGGCGAGCGTCCCGACCGGCACGCCGGGCGGCATCTGGACGATCGAGTAGAGCGAATCGACCCCCGAGAGCGCCTTCGACTCGACCGGCACGCCGAGCACCGGCAGCGGCGTCATCGCCGCCGTCATGCCGGGCAGGTGGGCGGCGCCGCCGGCGCCGGCGATGATCACCTGAAAGCCTTCCGCCTTGGCGCCCTTGGCGAAGGCGACCAGCCGGTCGGGCGTGCGGTGGGCCGAGACGATGCGGGTGACGTGGCCGACGCCGAGCGCGGCGAGCGTCTCGGCGGCGTGCCGCATGGTGGCCCAGTCGGACTGGCTGCCCATGATGATGGCGACCGGGGTCGCGGCCACGGCTCTCTCGGACAATGGCTCTCTCGGACAAGGAAGGACCGCCGCGCGGTCGACGCGCGGGTTTTATCGGCTGGGGTAACGGGCGGCAAGCGAGCCGGTCGGCCGAACGCGCCGAAACGGCCGTCGCTTCGGCCGGAGTCGCGAATCACGTACAGCGGAGAGCATCACAGGGCGCGCGGCGGCCGGGACATGCGGGGCAAGACGGCGGAACGGCAGACGCAGCGGACCGGGGCGGCCGGCCGAAAGCCGGCGCCGACGCGGCCGCCCGAGGAGCCGTCGACCCCGCTCGCCGCTGCCGTCCGCAAAGCGCCGGGGCGATCGCAGCCGGGCCGGCTTGCCGACGAGGCCGACCGACTCGAGGCGGACGTCGCCAAGACGCTCGCCCGCGAGGTCGCCCGGCTCGAGGCCGAGCTGGCCGCGATGCGGGCGCGCCTCGCCGAGCTCGAGGCGCATGCCGATCGCGACCCGCTGACCGGCCTCCTCAACCGCCGCGGCTTCGAGCGCGAGCTCCTCCGCGCGAGTGCCCATGTGCGGCGCTACGGTGGCCGGCTGGTGCTGGTCTATCTCGATCTCGACGGCTTCAAGCCGGTCAACGACACCCACGGCCACGCCGCCGGCGACGCCGTGCTGCAGGCCGTCGCGGCGGTGCTGCAGGGCCATGTCCGCGCCTCGGATCTCGTCGCCCGGCTCGGCGGTGACGAGTTCGCGGTGCTCTTGTGGAACCTCTCGGACCCCGATGCCGAGACCAAGGCGGCCATGCTGGAAACCATGATCGCGGCCGCCCGGGTGCCGTGGCGGGAGGGCGAGATCGCGGTCGGCGCCTCGGCCGGCACGGCCGCACTGACCGATCCGGACGCCGCCGCCGAGGCGCTCGCCCGCGCCGACGCCGCGATGTATGCGCGCAAGCGCCGGCGGAGTGGCCGGGGCGGCTAGCGCCGGCTTGTCGTCGAGCGCTGTGACCGTGTCCCGGACGCGCTGCAGCGCGAAGCGATGCGGCGCGAGCCGGGACCGAGGGGCCGCCGGCTCGGACCTTCGATCGTCTGGTCCGTCGCGAACTTCTCGCCGTGCCTCCCCTGGGCCCCGGCTCTGCGGGGTGTCGGGCTGCGCCCGCCACCCCTTGTCCGGGGCACGCCGAGCACGGGGGCAGGCAGCATGACGACAGCCGGCCGCCGATCAGGCGATGATGTCGGGCGTCATCTGGTCTTCGATGAAGGAGATCCGGTCTTTCAACCAGAGTTTGCGCTTCTTGAGGCGCTGCACCTGGAGGATGTCGGAGCCGGGCGTGTCCTGCAGGACCGAGATCGCGACGTCGAGGTCGCGATGCTCCTGGCGCAGGCGCTCGAGCTGTCCCTTGAGGTCGGCTTCGTTCTCGTTCATCGGACCGCGTTCGCCACCGGACGGTCGGTCACCGGACCGTCGGGGACCGTGGGACCGCTGCACTGGCCGCGGTCCTGTCATGCCCGGGTCGAACGTGATCGCGGCCTGTCGCCGCATGTATCGCCCGGCAGCGTCGTTTTTTCAAGTTTCACAGGGCGGCCCGACTCGATCACGGCAACGATCACGAAACGGTGTCGTGCGGGGCGGTGTCGATCCTCGTCGACACCAAAGTGTCATCGTGGCAGACTGTCAACGTCAGGCAGCAATCTGACATGAGGAGAAAAGGCACATGGCCACGCTCTCGCTTGCTGAACTCGAACAACGGCACCGGATGCTGGAAGCGGAACTCAATGATGCGCTCCAGCATCCGTCAGTCGATGATCTCCAGCTCGCCGAGTTGAAGCGTCGGAAACTGCAGCTCAAGGACGCCATCGTTCGGATGCAGCACCTGAGCAGCGTACACTGAGGATTAGTTCGGAATAATTCATCGTTGTGTTTGGTAGATCCGCCGGCTCTCGGAAACGAGGCCGGCGGTTCTCTTTTTGAGAAGCAGCTCGTGCGCGACCGGTGGGGCGATCGTCTGCGCATCTGTCGTGCCCGACTGCTGCGATCGACGATCCGAAGACGTCAGATCTTGCGCAGCTCGGCCGCTGCCCGCGCCAGGATCTCGACGATCCGGGCCTCCGTCTCGGCGTCGCGACCGAACCGCTCTGCGGCGATGTCGCGCAGATTGTCGACCGCCGCATCGACCAGGCGGGACACGCGCGGGCCGCGCCCGCCGTCCTCGCGCTCGGCCCGCTGCCGCCAGCGCTCGGCCTTCTCGCCGATGGCCGCGAGTCGCTCCAGCACGGCGTCGACCACGGCCTGATTCTCGGCCAGATGGGCGCGGCCATCGTCCGTGATGGTGTACAGTTTCTTGCTGCCCTCGGTCTGCGCCGTGACGTGACCCGCCTCCTCCAGGAAGGTCAGGGTCGGGTAGACCATGCCGGGACTCGGCGCGTACCAGCCGCCGGTCTTCTCTTCCAGGACCTTGATGATCTCGTAGCCGTGGCGCGGCTGCTCGGCGATGAGAGCGAGCGCCAGCAGGCGGAGGTCGCCCTGTGCCAGCATGCGCCCGACCCGGGCGAAGTCGCCGCCGCCGCGGCCGCCGAAGCCGGGCCCGCCGCCGAAGCGGCCGCGGCCGGAGCGGCCGCCGCCGTGCTGGCCCGCCGCCCAATGGTCCGGGTGCAGGTCGTCCCGCTCGGCGTGCAACGCGCCGTGCCGGTCGTGGTGTCCCTTCCGGTGCGGCCCGTGATGGCGCGCGTGGTGGCCCCCGTGATGTCCCGCTCCGTGTCCCGCCCTATGCCCCTCTCGGGGGTCGCAATGGTGGTCGTGCATCGTGCTCTCCTTCTCAAGATATATCGTGAGATAGAACGGATCGCGCTATACCACAAGATATATCTAACATATTTTTCCAGGGCCTCTTCGGATGCACTTGCGAACGCGCACCGGGACTGGTTCGCTGGGCGCGCGAGGAACTCACAAGGAGATAAAAATGCGCGGGGACGTCTCGCGGCGCCGGGTGCTGGCGCTCGCGACCATCTCGTTTTTCAGTCTCGTGTTTTTTGACCCGGCCGGGGGGTTGTCGAGCGGTCCGGCGATGGCCCAGGACGCGGCCTTTCCGACCCGGCCCGTCACCCTGATCGTGCCGTTCCCGGCCGGCGGCGGCAACGACGCCACGGCCCGGGTGGTCGCCGACAAGATGTCGGGGGCGCTCGGCCAGCAGGTGATCGTCGACAACCGCGGCGGCGGCGGCGGCAATATCGGGACCCGGGCGGTCGCCCGCGCGGTGCCGGACGGGTACACGCTGCTGCTCGGCTACACCGGGACGCTGTCGATCAATCCGAGCGTCTACCGCAACGCCGGCTACGATCCCCGCAAGGACTTCGCCCCGATCGGTATGATCGGGGTGTCGCCGAGCGTCTTCGTGGTCAATCCCAAGGTCGCGGCGACGTCGATCGCGGAGTTCATCACGCTCGCCAAGGCGACCCCCGGCAAGCTCGACTACGCCTCGTCGAGCGCCGGCACGGTCGGCCACATCATGGCGGAGCTGTTCGCCAAGGAGGCCGGCATCAAGCTGTCGCACATCCCCTACAAGGGGACGGCACCGGCCCTGAACGACCTCGTCGGCGGCCACGTGTCGATGATGATCGTGCCGATCGTCCCGGTGCTCGGCAACGTCAAGGGCGGCACGCTGCGCGCGCTCGGGGTGACGAGCAAGACGCGCAGCGCCCTGTTGCCCGACGTCCCGGCCGTCGCCGAGGCGGGCCTGCCGGGCTTCTCGGCCGAGCTTCATTACGGCCTGCTGGCGCCGGCCGGCACGCCGCCCGCCGTGGTGGCGAAGCTCAACGCGGCGCTGAACGCGGCGCTCGCCAACCCCGACGTGAAGGCCCGCTTCGCGGCCGAGGGGCTCGAGCCGCGGCCGATCACGCCGCAGCAATACGCCGACGCCATCGACACCGAGGAGAAGACCTGGGGCTCGCTGGTGCGCTCGCTCGACATCAAGGTGGAGTGAGGCCGCGCCGGGGCCGGTGCATCATCGGCCCCGGTGCTTCCCCTCGGGTCGCGCCCGAAAGATCGAGACGCCCGGGGGCTGTGAAAAGCCCGTCTCGTCATTCCGGACGCCGCGAAGCAGCTGTCCGGACTCCCTATCCCCAGTCCGATTTGTTTTGGAAGCCCAGGGGTTATGGGTTCCGGGCTCCGGCCTTCGGCCGGCCCCGGAACGACCAGCATCGGAATTTCAACAGCCTGCTGGGGAGGTGGTGAGAACGGCTTCACCGCCCTTCGGCGGGCTGCCGAACGTCGGGCTGCTCGCGCCGCGCAGTGGCCGCTCGCCGCGGCGCGAGCGTCACCGGACCAAGACGACCAGAAGAACCAGACCGACAACAAGCAGGAGACCCCCATGCGTGCCGATCACCCCCGCCGCCGCGCCGTCGCGGCGATTCTCGCGCTCGCCGGACTCGCGCTGGCGGGTCCGACCCCGTCCGCGTCGGCGCAATCCGGCGGCGCCACCGCCGCCGCGACCGGTGACGCCGCCGGCTGGCCGACCCGGCCCATCACCCTGATCGTCCCGTTCCCGGCCGGCGGCGGCAACGACGCGATGGCCCGCATCGTCGCCGACAAGCTGTCCGGCGCGCTCGGCCAGCAGGTGATCGTCGACAATCGCGGCGGCGGGGGCGGCAATATCGGGACGCGCGCGGTCGCCCGCGCGGCGCCGGACGGCTACACGCTGCTGCTCGGCCACACCGGGACCGTCTCGGTCAATCCGAGCCTCTTCGCCACGGCCGGCTACGACCCGCGCAAGGACTTTGCCCCGATCGGCCTGATGGCGACCATGCCGGTGGTGCTGCTCGCCCATCCGTCCTTCCCGGGCAAGACCGTCGCCGACGTCGTCGCCGCCGCCAAGGCGGCGCCCGGCAAGATGAGCATCGGCACCTCGGCGGTCGGCACCGGCGGCTACATGACGGCCGAGCTGTTCAAGGCGAGCGCCGGCATCGAGGCGACGCTCGTCCCCTACAAGGGGACCGGGCCGCTGATGAACGACCTGGTCGGCGGCCACGTGCCGATCGCCTTCGGGATCCTGGCGCCGGCGCTCGGCAACATCGAGGCAAAGACGCTGCGGGTGATCGCCGTGATGAGCCGCGAGCGCTTCCCGCTGCTGCCCGACGTCCCGACCGCCGACGAGTCCGGGCTGCCGGGCTTCGAGTCGGTCCTGCACTACGGCCTGCTGGCGCCGGCCGGCACGCCGGCCCCGATCGTCTCGAAAATCAACGCCGCCCTGCAGGCGCTGGTGAAGACCGAGGAGGTCGCCAAGCGCATCCGGGCCGAAGGCGGCGCCCCGCTGACCAGTACGCCGGAGGAGTACGCCGCCGACATCGATCGCGAGGAGAAGAAGTGGAGCGCCCTGGTGCGCCGGCTGGGGCTGAAGGGGGATTGACGGGCTGAGATCCGCCGCCGCGTGCCCCGGACAAGGCCCATCGGGCCAGCGGCCTGATGGGCCGCAGATCCGGGGCCCAGGGGCCACACGGGATTACGTCGGTTCCTCGCCCTGGGTCCCGGGTCGTGGCGCTTCGCGCCGCGCCCGGGACACGGGCTCATGCCGTATCGCTCACGCCTCCTTGGCCATGTCGCGGAGCTTGAACTTCTGGATCTTGCCCGTGGAGGTCTTGGGGATCTCGGTGAACACCACGTGGCGCGGGCATTTGAACGCGGCGAGGTGCTGCCGGCACCAGGTGATCAGATCCTCGGACGTCGCGCTCTTGCCCTCGCGCAGCTCGACGAAGGCGCAGGGCGTCTCGCCCCATTTCTCGTCGGGCTTCGCCACCACGGCGACGGCGGCGACGGCCGGGTGCTTGTAGAGCGCGTCCTCGACCTCGATCGAGGAGATGTTCTCGCCGCCCGAGATGATGATGTCCTTGGCGCGGTCCTTCAGCTGCACATAGCCGTCGGGATGCAGGACGCCGAGGTCGCCGGAGTGGAACCAGCCCCCCGCGAACGCCTCGTCGGTCGCCGTCTTGTTCTTGAGATAGCCCTTCATCACCACGTTGCCGCGGAACATCACCTCGCCGAGCGTCGCGCCGTCGGCCGGCACCGGCACCATGTGGGCCGGGTCCATCACGGTGAGGTCGTCGAGGCCGACATAAGGCACGCCCTGGCGCGCTTTCAACGCACCCCACTGCTCGACCGGCAGCGCGTCCCAGTCGCGGTGCCAGTCGTTGATCACCGACGGGCCGTAGGTTTCGGTGAGGCCGTAGAGATGCGTCACCTCGAAGCCGGCCTCCTTCATGGCGACCAGCACGGACTCCGGGGGCGGTGCCGCGGCGGTGAAGAACTGCACCGGACCGGCGAGCGGCCTCCTCTCGTGGTCGGCGGCGTTGAGCAGCGTCGACATCACGATCGGTGCGCCGCACAGATGGGTGACGCCGTGCGTCGCCATCAGCTCGTACATCAGCCCGGCGCGCACCTGGCGCAGGCACACATGGGTGCCGGCCACCACCGAGATCGACCACGGGAAGCACCAGCCGTTGCAGTGGAACATCGGCAGGGTCCACAGATAGACCGGGTGCTTGCCCATGCCGCAGTTGACGATGTTGCCGACGCCGAGCAGCGCGGCGCCGCGATGGTGGTAGACGACGCCCTTCGGGTTGCCGGTGGTGCCGGACGTGTAGTTCAGCGAGATCGCGTCCCACTCGTCGCCCGGATGGGTCCGCACGAAGTCGTCGCTGCCCTGCGCGACGAGGTCCTCGTAGTCGAGCGTGCCGATGCGCTCGCCGGCGCCCGTGAATTCGGGGTCGTCGTAGTCGATCACCAGCGGCTTCACCTTGGCGGCGTCGAGCGCCGGCTTCATGACGCGCGAGAACTCGCGGTCGGTGATCACCACCTTGGCGTCGGCGTGGTCGAGCGAGAAGCCGATGATGGCGGCGTCGAGCCGGGTGTTGAGCGTGTTCAGCACGGCGCCCGTCATCGGCACGCCGTAGTGGCATTCGAGCATGGCCGGCGTGTTGGCCAGCATCACCGAGACGGTGTCGCCGCGCCCGATGCCGCGCTTCGCCAGCGCCGAGGCGAGCTTTTTTGCACGGATATGAAAATCCCGATACGTCCGGCGCAGCGGCCCGTGCACCACGGCGAGGTGGTCGGGATGGGTGCGGGCGGCGCGCTCGAGGAACACGAGCGGGGTGAGCGGCTGATGGTTGGCGGGGTTGCGGTCGAGATCGGTGTCGTAGGCGTTCGCGGCCATTGGGCAATTCGCTCCCTGGAAAACCGACCCACGTTAGCGAAGCCGTCGAGGCCCTCCAATACGCCGCTCGGCGGAGACGATGTCGCGCCCGGCCCCTCGCAGTGCGCCGCATGGCGGAGCCGGGCCGTGCCACGATGTCCAAAGCGTGATAGGCGACCCCGGCGCTGCCCGATATAATGTCCAGCGAAAGGACTCGGCCATGGGCAGCCCCAACACGTTCGGCACCTTCCTGACCACCCTCCAGACGCTGGAGTCGGCGCGGCCGTCCGGGTCCGAGGCGGTGCCGCATGCCGGGTCCGGTCGCCCGTCGACGGTTCCGACGCTCGACGCCGACATCCTGGCCGTCGCCCGCATGGTGGTTCCGGCGCCGGACGGCGCGCCGGTCGGCGCGATCCGCGATCGCGTCACGCTCGCCCCGGACGCCTTCTTCGGCGCCGTGCTGGCCGGGCGCGACAAGGGCGTGTTCGAGCTCGACGACACCGGCACCGAGCCGGTGCTGAAGCTCACCAGGCTGGGCCGCAGCCTCGCCGGCTGACCCGCGAGGGCGGAGGCGGCCCCGAGGAGGGGCGCCGTGGATCTGTTCTATTACGTGTTCCTGGCCGGCGTGCTCGTCGGTCTCGCCGAGCTGTTGTCGCGCCACAAGGACTATCCCCGCCAGGCCGCGCTGTCGGTGCCCAGCCTCGTCTATCTGGTGCTCAACGGCGTGCTGTCGATGATCGCGCTGGCGGTCGTCCAGCTCTCGCCGCCCGACTGGCTGAAGTCCGGCGCGACGCTCGATCCGCTGAAGACCGTGCTGGTCGTCGGCTTCGGAGCGGCCGCCTTCTTCCGCTCGTCCTTCTTCAAGCTCCGCACCCCGGACGGCGACATCTCGGTCGGCCCCGGCCTGGTGATCGACGTGTTCCTCAAGGTGATCGACGATGCGGTCGATCGCGAGCTCGGCGAGAGGCGGCTCGAAGAGGCCTCGACCCTCATGGCCGACGTCGACTTCGCGAAGGCGGCCAAGGCGCTGCCGACCTTCTGCTTCGCCGGCCTGAAACGGCTCTCGCCGGAGGCGCAGCAGCAGGCCGCGCTACAGATCAAGTCGCTCGCCGACGCGACCGACATCGACGAGGACACCAAGGCGGTCGCCCTCGGGCTGACCGTCATGGCGCTGACCGGAAAGCCGATCCTGCAGACCGCGGTGCGCCGGCTCGCGCCCCGCATCGGCAAGTCGCCGCGCCCGCCGGCTCCGGCGGCGGCCCGATGACGTCGCGTCTCAGCCGCGGCCGAAGACGACGTGCGAGCCGCCCTGCCAGATCAGCGAGACCGAGATCAGGAAGATCAGCGCGTAGCTGATCTTGTAGAACAGCTCGGTCGGGGTCCGGCGGACCAGCCAGATGCCGAGGAAGTTGGTGGCAACCGCCAGCGGCAGCAGCAGCACCGAGGTGCCGAGCGCCTCGCCGGTGAATTGGCCGAGCGCGAAATAGGGCAGCACCTTGAGGGCGTTCACCACGGCGAAGAAGATCGTCGTGGTGCCGACGAGGCGCAGCTTCGGCAGCTTCTGGGGCAGCACGAACACCTGGAAGGGCGGCCCGCCGCCCTGCGACAGCGTCGAGGTGAATCCCGACAGGCCGCCCCAGAACACGCCGGCGGCCGGGTTCGGCGGCTTGCCCGCCTTGGGCGGCCGGCCGAACCAGACATTGAGCACGAAGCCGAGCCCGATCAGCCCGACCGCGATGCGGATCATGTCGTCGGAGACATGCGCCGCGATCGCCCAGGCGATCCCGACCCCGATCGCGGCGCCGGGCAGCAGGATCTTCAGGTTCCACGGGTCCCAGTCGCGGCGATAGACCCACACCGAAATGAGGTCCTGGACGATGACGATCGGCAGCAGGATGGCGGCGGCCTGCAGGGGCGGCGCGTAGAGGGCGAGCAGCGGCGTCGCCATCGTGCCGACACCGGCGAAGCCGCCCTTGGAGAGGCCGATCGCCGTCACGGCCGGCAGGGCGACGAGATAGAAGATCGGATCTTGGATGATGTCCACGGTCGACAGGCGGCGTGAGGCGGGAAGCGGGGGCCGCGCATCAAAGCCGATCCGGGCGCGCCGCGCCAGCAGGGATTAGTCCGCGATGCCGCATGGCGCGCCGCCGGTGTGGTGCGCCGTCCCGCGACGATCCTCCCTGTGGCGATCCGTCGCCGGCCGCGCCGACGACCAAAGGCTAAGGGGCAACACTCTTGCAAACCGGTGCGAGTACGGCACAATCGCGGCCAAAAGCCCCCGGGGACAGAAACACGGCAGCCGCGTCCGGCTCCTGCGCTCGCGCGTCGGGGCCGAAGGGCGTGCCGATCAGGAGGAAGCGACGTGACGAATTCCGCATCCGCAGTGCATCTGGACTCCGCCCGGCAGGACACCGGCGCCGGCGCCACCCGTTATCACGAGGTCTATGCGCAGTCGCTGAAGGACCCGGTGGCGTTCTGGGGCGAGGCCGCCGAGGCGATCGACTGGTACGAGAAGCCCAAGACGATCTTCGATCCGAGCCTCGGCCCCTACGGTCGCTGGTTCGTCGGCGGCGTCTGCAACACCTGCTACAACGCGGTGGACCGTCACGTGCTGAACGGCCGCGCCAACCAGCCGGCCCTCATCTACGATTCGCCCGTCACGGCGACCAAGCGCACGCTGACCTACGGCGATCTGCTGCAGGAGGTGCGCACGCTCGCCGCCATCCTGCGCGACTTCGGCGTCGGCAAGGGCGATCGCGTCATCCTCTACATGCCGATGGTGCCGGAGGCGCTGATCGGCATGCTGGCCTGCGCCCGCATCGGCGCCATCCATTCGGTGGTGTTCGGCGGCTTCGCGGCCAAGGAGCTCGCCACCCGCATCGACGACGCCAAGCCGAAGGTGATCCTCACCGCGAGCTGCGGCATCGAGCCGGGCCGCGTCGTCGCCTACAAGCCGCTGCTCGACGCCGCCATCACGTTCGCCTCGGAGAAGCCGTCCGCCGTGCTGGTGCTGCAGCGGCCGCAGGCGCAGGCCGAGCTGATTTCGGGACGTGATCACGACTGGGCGACGCTGCGCGCCACCGCGCTCAAGTCGGGCCGGGTCGCCGAATGCGTCCAGGTCGCGGCGACCGATCCGCTCTACATCCTCTACACGTCGGGCACCACCGGCCGGCCGAAGGGTGTGGTGCGCGACAACGGCGGCCACATGGTCGCGCTCAAGTGGACGATGCCGAACCTCTATAACGTCGCCCCCGGCGAGGTGTACTGGGCGGCGTCCGACGTCGGCTGGGTGGTCGGCCACTCCTACATCGTCTACGCGCCGCTGCTGCACGGCTGCACCACCATCCTCTACGAGGGCAAGCCGATCGGCACGCCGGACGCCGGCGCCTTCTGGCGGGTGATCGCCGAGCACAATTGCGTGACCATGTTCACGGCGCCGACCGCGTTCCGGGCGATCAAGAAGGAGGATCCGGACGCCAAGCACCTCGAGCGCTACGACCTCTCGAAGCTGCGGGCGCTGTTCCTGGCCGGCGAGCGGGCCGACCCCGACACCGTGATGTGGGCCGAGCGCATCCTCGGCGTGCCGGTGATCGATCACTGGTGGCAGACCGAGACGGCGTGGGCGATCGCCGGCAACCCGGTCGGCCTCGGCCGCCTGCCGGTGAAGCCCGGCTCGCCGACCGTCGCCATGCCGGGCTACGACGTGCGCATCGTCGACGAGGGCTGCCACGAGCTGCCCACCAACAAGATGGGCTCGATCGTCGTCAAGCTGCCGCTGCCGCCGGCCTGCCTGCCGACCCTGTGGCAGCAGGACGACCGCTTCGTCGAGAGCTATCTCCACGAGTATCCGGGCTACTACAAGACCGCGGATGCCGGCTTCAAGGACGAGGACGGCTATCTCTACATCATGGGTCGCACCGACGACATCATCAACGTCGCCGGCCACCGGCTGTCGACCGGCGGCATGGAGGAGGTGCTCGCCTCGCACCCGAACGTCGCCGAATGCGCCGTCATCGGCATCAAGGACGAGCTGAAGGGCGAGGTGCCGTGCGGCTTCGTCGTGCTCAAGGCCGGCGTCGAAAAGAAGCCGAGCGACATCGAGCAGGAGATCGTCAAGCTGGTGCGCGACAAGATCGGCCCGGTGGCCGCATTCAAGATCGCCATCTGCGTCAACCGCCTGCCGAAGACGCGCTCCGGCAAGATCCTGCGCGGCACCATGAAGAAGATCGCCGACCACGACCCGTGGACCATGCCGGCGACCATCGACGACCCGGCCGCGCTCGACGAGATCGACGCCGCCCTGAAGGGCCACGGCATCGGCGGCGGGTGAGGCCGCAGCGGCGGCGCTGGTCGGACGTGATCAGGACGCCGGGGCGCGCGCCCCGGCTCTCTTCTGCCTCCGTTTGTCGACTGGGGAGGGTCGGGGAGGGGGGTGAGTC
>NZ_JBEOMB010000067.1:0-13128 GCF_046000175.1 Rhodoplanes sp. SY1 | reverse complement strand
GGACCCTACGACCGCGCGCGGCGGCGATCAATCGGCCGGGCGCGGGCCCCGGGCCGGTGCGCGCGGCGGTTGGGCGCGCCGCGCCGGCGCGCGTCAGCGGACCACCGGCCTGCGGACCGCATCCTCGGCCGCGAGGCCGCGGCGGACCCAGGTCTGGAACGCCGCCGCGCAGGCCCGTTGCATGGCCGGCGTCGCCGCACAGCGGTCGGCGATCACGCAATCGGGATTGGCGAGACAGCGCGTCGTCACGGTCCGCCGCAGCACCGGGGCGAGGCCGGCCGTGATGCTGAAGGGGCGCTCGGCGGGCGCGACGGTGATCGGTCGGGCGTCGATCGGTCGAGCGTCGATCGGTCCGGCATCGGCCGCTGCTTCGGCGGCGAGGCGAGTCCCCGAGCAGCACTGGAGGGAGGTCACGAGCGAGAGTGGCATGGAGCGGGGGTCTCCGGGTGAACGAGCGGTCGCGGACTCACATGTGAACCGTCGACACTACGCTCGCAACCATGCGAAATTCATGCCCGTCCGATCATACCTCTGTGATCACCCCTGCCGACCGCCGGGGCGCCGCGCCGTGTCCCGCTGCGCCCTTGGCCGCCGGCCGGCCCGATCCGCGGGCTTTCGGCGCGCCGGGATTGTCCGTCATGGTCAGCGTCGCCGCGACCGTCAGGCCGCCGTCCTGGTTCAGCACCTTGCCGTCCGAGATGAGCTCGGTGATCGCCTTGACGATGGTGCGGGCCGCCGGCGACAGGCCGATGCCGTGGCGCCAGACCACCCGGATGGTGCGCTCGAGCACCGGGTCCTTGAGCGGCCGGTAGACCAGCAGCGGGTGCTCGCCCGGCGGCAGCGCCAGCCCGGGCAGCGCCGTGATGCCGACGCCCTGCTCGAGCAGGCCGTAGATGGTGACGAGGTTCGACACCTCCGAGGCGATCGACAGGCGCACGTTGTAGGGCGCGATCGCATTGTCGATCAGGTTGCGGATGCCGTGCTCGAGCGTCATCGCAATGAACGGGTGGCCCTGGAGATCGGCCCACGTCACCTCGGCCTTCTGGGCGAGCGGATGGGTCTTGGGGAACGCGCCGTAGAAGCGGTCGCGGCCGATCACCACGCCGTCGAGCGACGGCGCCGCCGTCTCGAAGCTGCCGATGCCGAGATCGGCCTGGCCGTCCAGCACGGCCGTGGTGATCGCCGTCAGGTTGACGTCCTTGACGACGACCCGCAGCCCGAGCCGCGACGCCTCGCCGGCGATCACGGAGGGCATCAGGCGGAACGCGATGGAGGGCAGGCAGGCGACGACGACGCGGCCGCGCTTGCGGGCGGCGGCCTCCTGGATGTCGGCGATCGAGGTGTCGATCTGGCGCAGGAGATGGCGGGCGGTCGGCAGGAAGCCCATGCCCAGCCCGGTGAGCTTCACGCTGCGCGTCGTGCGGTGGAACAGCGCGCTGCTGATCTGCTCCTCGAGCTGCTGGATCGAGTGGCTGAGTGCGGGTTGCGACAGAGCGAGGGTTTCGGCGGCCGCGACGAAGCTGCCTTTGTCGGCCACCAGGACGAAGGCGCGCAGTTGCCGGATGGTGATATTATTCCGGTTCATCGAATAATCGTTTAGATCAATCGATTTGAAGACGCAATCCGAGCCGTCGCATATTTTTCGGAGGCGGCGTCGGCGCGACCGGCGGCCGCACCCCTGTTCAGAGGCCCGACCATGGCATCACCAAGCGCGCGACCCGACGTTCTCCTCGTCCCCCTCATCGACGTGAACTGGCTGGTCTACGCGCCTTTCGATCCGGGCCGGGACTTCCGCGTCGATCCGCCCAAGGTTGAGCAGAGCGTCGGCGAGACCCGTAAGCTCTGCCGCTTGCTGAAGGACATGACCGGCGGCAAGTTCATCCTGTCGCCGCACTCGGGCACCTACTGCCGCACCGGCTACTACGACGGCGAGATGCTCGACGTGTATCGCGAGGCCGTCGCCGGCGGCGCCGAATTGTCGGTCCATCTGCACGAGGAGATCAAGGGGCAGGGCACCCGCTACGCGGAACGTGATCACGTCACGGCGGTCTATCTCGACTGCAAGCGGCGGCTGGAGAACGCCGGGATCAAGCCGGTCGCCTATCGGGGCGGCCACTACGCTTATACCCCGTTCATGAACGAGCTGCTGCCGCAGACCGGCGTGTTCATCGACTGCTCCTGCTCGCCGGGCGGCAACCATCCGGAGCGCGAGGCGATCTGGGTGCATGCGCAGACGACCGGCTACTACCTCCCGATGAACCCGCGCCTGCCGGCCGACGGCCAGCCACGCTCGCAGGTGTTCGAGATCCCGATCGGCGCCGACGGCGGGGGCGCCGCGTACAAGAACCTCCTTCACGTCGAGCAGTCGGAGCTGTCGAACCTGCAGCGCGTCTTCAACGTGATCCGCGAGCGTGCGCAGCGCAGCGGCGAGCAGCAGATCGTCCACTCGCTGTTCCATACCGGCTCGGTCGGCAAGCCCGAGTGGATCGAGCGGTTCCAGCAGTTCCTCGCCTGGGTGCCGAACAATGGTGCCGAATTCGTCACGACCGTGGAGGCGAAGGCCGCCTTCGACGCGCGGGCGACGACGGCGGCCGCGAAGGAGAGCGCGGCGTGAGCGGTCTCTGCCTGCTGGTCCAGCCGATCCATCCGGGCGGGATCAGGATTCTCGAGGAGGCCGGGCTGACCGTCCGCCAGGCGAGCGCCGCCAGCATGGACGTGGTGGCGCGCGAGGTGACCGACGCGGTCGCGGCGATCACCCGCAATGCCGGCTTCGACCGCGCCGCCATGGCGGTCGCGCCGAAGCTGCGCGTGCTCGGCAATCACGGCACCGGCTACGATCCGGTCGACGTCGGCTATGCGCGGACGATCGGGCTGCCGATCGTCTACACGCCCACCGCCAACGTGCAGTCGGTCGCCGAGCACGCGATCTCGCAGATGATGGCGATCATGAAGCGCGTGCGCGAATGCGACCGCGCGGTGCGCGCCGGCGACTTCGACTACCGCTACGCCCGCGACTTCCACGAGCTCTCCGGCAAGACGCTGCTGATCTTCGGCTTCGGCAAGATCGGCCGGCGCACCGCCGAGATCGCGCGGCTCGCCTTCGGCATGCGGGTGCTGGTCTACTCGCCGAGCGCAGAGAACGCGGAGATCCGCGCCGCCGGCGCCGAGCCGGTGGGCGATCTCGCCGCGGCGCTGGCGCAGGCCGACATCGTGTCGCTGCACCAGCGGCTCACGGCGCAGACCCGCGGCATGTTCGACCGCGAGCGGCTGCTCGCGATGAAGAAGGGCGCTGCCCTGGTGAACACCGCCCGCGGCGCCCTGGTGGTCGCCGACGCGCTGATCGAGGCGGTCGAGAGCGGCCATCTGCGCGGCGCCGCCATGGACGTGTTCGAGACCGAGCCGCTGCCGGCCGGCCATCCCTACACGGCCTGCGACGGAATCCTGCTCTCGCCCCACACCGGCGGCGCCACCGAGGAGGCGCTGGAGCGTACCGCGGTGGAGACCGCCCGCCAGGTCGTCGACGTGCTCGCCGGCCGCCATCCCGCGCATCTGGTCGATCCCGACGTGTGGACGCGCCGCCGCGTCGCCGCGCCCGTCTGATCGAAGAGTCTCACCCGTTTCGGAAAGTCACGTCCCATGATCAAGAGCAACAAGGTCAAGGCCCTTCAGCGCGAGGGCAAGCCCGCCTTCGGCACCTGGATCACGCTGTGCCCGCATCCGCGCGTGGTGAAGATCCTCGCCTCGTCGGGCTTCGACTTCGTCATCATCGAGATGGAGCACACCGACTTCAACATGGAGACGGTGGGCACGCTCGCGATGTATGCGCGCGAATGCGGGATCACGCCGATCGTCCGGCCGCCCGGCACGCTCAAGCCGCACGACCTGACGCGGCCGCTCGACGCCGGCGCGCAGGGGCTGCTGCTGCCGTCGATCGAGACGCCCGAGCAGTTCATGGAGATCGTCAAGGCGACCCGCTACTATCCGATCGGCAGTCGGCCGATGAACCTGCGCGGGCCGCACACCGATTACTTCGCCGGCGACCCCAAGCAGATGCTCGCCCATCTCAACAGCGAGACCATGCTGGTCGTGATGGTCGAGACCCAGAAGGCGATCGCCAATCTCGACGCGATCCTGAAGACCGGCGCGGTCGACTGCGTGATGATCGGCCCCGACGACCTCTCGCAGGATCTCGGCATCCCGGCCGAGATGCAGAACCCGATTCTTCATGCGGCGTACGAGAAGATCTTTTCGATCTGCAAGGCGAACGGCGTGCCCTACGGGCTGTCGGCCCAGACGCCCGAGATGGCCGAGGGCTGGGTCGCCAAGGGCTGCACCTGGATCCCGTACCAGAACGACGCCGCCATGGTGCTCAACGCGGCCCGCGCCGTGGTGCCGAAGCTGATGAAGGCCGGCGGCCGCGGCTGATCGCTGCGCGGCGGGGCGGACGAGGGCGACCATGCAGGTCACGGCCGACGATCGCCTCGCCGAGGCTCTCGCCGAAGGCGCGGCGCTCGCCGCCCGGCTGTTCGACGCGCTCGCGGAGCGCACCGCCGATCCGCCCGGCGTCACCCGCATCGCTTACGGGGCGGGCGAATGTGCCGCCTTCGCCCTGATGGCGGAGGCCGCTGCCGGGCTCGGAGCCGAGGCGGCGTTCGACGCGGCCGGCAACCAGCTCCTGACGTTTCGCGGCGCCGACCGCGGCCGCACCCTCTATGTCGGCTCGCATCTCGACTCGGTGCCGCATGGCGGTAATTTCGACGGCGCCGCCGGCGTGATCCTCGGCCTCGCCGCCGCCGCGGCCTTGGCCCGGCTCGGCGTCGTGCCGGCCCACGATCTCTGCATCCTCTGTCTGCGGGCCGAGGAGAGCTGCTGGTTTCCGCACAGCTATATCGGCTCGAAGACGGCGCTCGGCGTGCTGGCGCCCGACGTGCTGGACACCGTGGCGCGCAGCGACACCGGCCGCTCGCTCGCCGACCACATGCGCGACCTGGGCTTCGATCCGGAGGCGGTGCGCCGCGGCGCGAGCCGCATCGATCGGGCGCGCGCCGTCGCCTATCTCGAGCCGCATATCGAGCAGGGGCCCGTGCTGGTGGCGGAGGGCCGTCCGCTCGGCCTCGTCACCGGCATCCGCGGCAGCTTCCGGTTCCGCGAGGCGGCGTTCCACGGCGCCTATGCGCATTCGGGCGCGACGCCGCGCACGCTGCGCCGCGACGCCGTGGTCGCCGCGGCCGAGCTGGTGACGGCGATGCAGGGCCTGTGGGAGCGCATGGAGCGCGACGGGCACGACCTCGCCGTGACGTTCGGCATCATCGGCACCGACCCGGCCCGGCACTCCTTCTCGGCGGTCGCCGGCGAGGCGCGGCTGTGCATCGACGTGCGCAGCCAGAGCGAGGCGACGCTCGACGCGGTGCGCCGGCGCCTGGTCGAGATCGGCCTCGACATCGCCACCCGGCGCGACGTGCGGCTCGATCTCGGGCCGCTGTCCGGCAGCGCCCCGGCCGTGATGGCGCCCGCGCTGCTCGAGCGCCTGCGGGCGGCCGCCGCGACGGCGGGCGTCGACGCGATCGAGATGGCGAGCGGCGCCGGCCACGACGCCGCGACCTTCGCCCAGGCCGGCATCCCGTCCGGCATGCTGTTCATCCGCAACCGCAACGGCAGCCATAACCCCGACGAGCAGATGGACATGGCCGACTTCGCGCAGGCGCTCGCCGTGCTGGTCGCCCTGCTGCGCCAGCCGGCGGAGCAGTGGGGCTGATCAGATGTGGGCGACGGCGAGGGTGGCTAGCCCGGAGGTGGTCACACGCTTGTTTTGGTGCGCTGCAATAACTTTTGACCGGGCGCGTTTCGCATGCCTATCATGCTCGGGTTCGCTCACATTTGTTAAGCCACCGCGCCCGCCGCTTCGCTGGCCGCGTGTATCCAGGAGATCGTCATGAAGACCGGGTCGCCCTTCGAAATGCCCGCAGACCTCCGGAAGATGACCGAGCAGAGCATGGAACAGGTCCGCTCTGCCATTAACAGCTACCTGCAGTTCTTCCAGCGCGGAATGCCCGGCGTGCCGATGCTGGGTGGCTCCGAGCTGAGCAACAAGGTCCTCGGCTACGCCGAGCGCAACGTCGCGACCGCGTTCGATTTCGCCCAGAACCTGATGGCTGCCAAGGACCCGCAGGAGATCCTCAAGCTCCAGACCGAGTTCCTGCAGACCCAGATGCAGGCGATGACCGAGCAGGTGAAGGATCTGAGCGAGACCGCGATCAAGGCCGTCACCGACGCCACCAAGGGCGGCGTCGCCGGCAAGCCGGGCGCCTCGTCCTGAGATTGCGCGTCGCCGGGCGACCGGCGACCCGCGAGACGGCGCGGGGTTTCGGCCCCGCGCCGGCGATCGGCGGATGGCCGCCGGCTCAGCCGACGCCAGACCGGCCGCCGTTAGGCCAGTCGCCGTTAGGCCAGCCGCCGTTAGGCCAACCGATGGACGACACGTCCGTCCGACGACGACACCGGGCCGCCCGGCCCGGTCGGACCTCGCGAGCGGAACGCCGGGCGACCTGAGTCCGCGTTCCGCCCGGGGAAAGCCTCGCCTCTCCGGGCCGCAACGGG
Source organism: Rhodoplanes sp. SY1 (assembly GCF_046000175.1). NCBI lineage: Bacteria > Pseudomonadati > Pseudomonadota > Alphaproteobacteria > Hyphomicrobiales > Nitrobacteraceae > Rhodoplanes > Rhodoplanes sp. SY1. Next base: position 6,531 of record NZ_JBEOMB010000067.1, on the reverse strand, counting down.
CCCGTTCGCCAGCACGCCAGCAAGAAGGTCACGTCAGGACATGCGAACGCTCACCTTGGGGGTGATGGCGGCTCTGCTCGCCGTCGGGTCGGCCGAAGCCGCGATCGAGATTTCCGGAGCCCGCATCGAGGCGGGCGAGATCGTCGTCATCGGCCGGGTCACGCGGCCGAACGAGAAGGTCACGTTCGACGGCAAGTTCGAGGTCGTCTCCGGCAAGGACCGGCGGTTCACCTGGCGGGCCGCTTATCATCCGGGCGACTGCACCGTGACGGTGAAGTCCGAGCCCGACACCCGCGAGATCGTCATCGCCAATTGCGGCCAGGCCGGCCCGAAGGGCGACAAGGGTGACGCCGGCGCGGCGGGCGCGCCGGGCGCCCCGGGCGCCGTCGGTGCCGCCGGCCCGGCCGGGCCGACCGGGCAGCAGGGACCCGTGGGGCCAGCCGGCCCGAAGGGCGACAAGGGTGACAAGGGTGACAAGGGCGAGGCCGGCGCGGCCGGTGCGGCGGGGGCGGCCGGTCCGGCCGGTGCGGCGGCCGCCGCGACCGCGCTGCTGCGCGTCGTCAGCAAGGCCTGCCAGGGTCAGGCGCCGTGCCAGGCGAGCTGCGAGGCCGACGAGGTGCTGCTCACCGCGGTGCCGAGCCCGGGCGAGCGCACCCTGGTCGCCGCGACCTGGACCGGCGACGCCGTCCCGTCCGAGGCGAAGCTCGTCTGCGCCAAGGCGAAGTGATCAGGCGGCCCGTTCGGGCCGCGACCGACATAGTCGACGCGCCGTCCTCGCCGACGGCGCGTTTTTCGTTTCGCGCCGCAGAACGCGCGCGCTGCGACCCGACGACCGTTGCATAGCGGGCTCGCCCTCCCTAACCTGAGCCCGCCGGAGCGGCGCATGCCGCACGGCGAAACGACGACCAAAAAAATCGGCAGGCCGGATACGGCCGCAGGGAGGACTCATGACCAGCTCGACCGGAGCGGGCGCCGCGGCGCGGCCTCGCAACACCATCTCGCGTCGTCTCTTCGTCGGCGGCGCCGCGCTCGGCCTCGCGGCCCCCGTGGTGCTGCGCAGCGGCGCGGCGTTCGCGGCCTATCCGGACCGGCCACTTCGGATCGTGGTCGCCAACTCGCCCGGCGGGCCGTCCGACATCATCGCCCGCATCGTCGCGGCCGCCCTGCAGGATCAGATGGGCGGCACCATCTATGTCGAGAACAAGGGCGGCGGCGGCAGCAATATCGGCATGGGCCACGTCGCCCGCGCCGAGCCGGACGGCACCACGATCCTGCTCGCCACCAGCGCCTACGTGGTCAATCCGAGCCTCTACGACACGCTGCCCTACGACCCGTTCAAGGACTTTTCCGCGATCTGCGAGCTCGCCACCTCGCCCAACGTGTTCGCCGTCAAGCCCGAGCTCGGCGTCTCCACCATGAAGGAGTTCGTCGCGCTGGCGAAGAAGAGCCCGGAGAAGTTCAACGTCTCGGTCCCGCCGGTCGGCACCACGCCGCAGCTCGAGGCCGAGGTGCTGAAGTCGATCGAGGGTCTGCAGGGCATGGCGACGGTGCCGTTCTCGGGCGGCGGCGAGGCCCTCAAGGCGCTGCTCGGCGGCACCGTGCAGCTCTCCTCCGGCGTGCTCGCCCCGGCGCATCCCTACATCAAGAGCGGCGCCATCAAGGCGCTCGCCGTGACGGGCGAGCGGCGCTGGCACGACCTGCCCGAGATCCCGACCATGGTCGAGGCCGGCTATCCGGGCTTCGTGTTCGAGACCTACACGGCGCTGCTCGCCCCGGCCGGCACGTCGCCCGACTTCGTCGCCCGGATGGAGAAGGAGACGCTGGCGCTGCTCGGCAAGCCCGAGATGCGCGACAAGCTGACCAAGTCCGGCTTCGAGGTGCAGGCGAAGACCGGCAAGCAGCACATGGAGCGCGTCGCCCGCGAGATCCCGATGTTCCGCGACGTGATCACCAAGGCCGGCATCAAGATGAAGAGCTGAGCCGACGGTCCTGAACATCGACCCTCATCCTGAGGCGCCCGGCGAAGCCGGGCCTCGAAGGATGCGGCCCCGGCGCATCCAGATCGGCTTCCGCCGCTCCGGAGATCCCGATCTGGACATCGCCGAAGCACGGCGGGTCGACCCCGGCTCACGTGGTGGCCTCATGGTTCGAGAGGCGCTCGCGGCGCGAAGGCGCGCCGGAGCGCTCCTCACCATGAGGGGAAATGAGGGCGCTCGTCGCCGCCGTCTTTTGGAGCATGACTTGAATATCGTCAGCATCACGCCGATCGCCGTCGGCCTGCCCATGCGGAAGCCCGTGATCATGGCGGGCGAGGAGGTGCGGCGGGCCGACAACATGCTGGTGCGCGTCGTCGCCGACGACGGCACGGTCGGCTGGGGCGAGGCGGCCTCGGCCCCGACCATGACGGGCGAGACGATCGCGAGCATGACCGAAGCCGTGCATCACCTCGCCCCGGTGCTGGCGGGACGCGATCCCGCCGATCTCGACGGCGCACAGGCCGCCATGGACGGCCGCATGTATGCCAACCACGCCGCCAAGGCCGCGGTGGAGATCGCGCTCCTCGATCTCGTCGGCCGCGCCACCGGTCGGCCCGTGCATGCGCTGCTCGGCGACAAGCTGCGAGAGCGCGCGCCGCTGCTCGCCGTGGTCGGCGGCGGCGACCGCGACGGCGACCTCGCCGATGCGGCGCGCAAGAAGGCCGAGGGCTACACGGCGTTCAAGATCAAGGTCGGGGTCGACGCGGCGCTCCGCGACGCCGAGCGCACCGCCGCGATCTGCGCCGTGCTGGGCGACGACGTGCTGATCTCGGCCGACGCCAACCAGGGTTTCTCGGTCGACGAGGCGCTCGCCTTCGTGCGCGCCGTCGCGGGGGCGGGGCTGGATTTCCTCGAGCAGCCGGTCGCCGCCCACGATCTCGGCGGCATGGCCGAGGTGGCGGCGGCGACGCCGATCGCGCTCGGCGCCGACGAGGGCATCCACGGGCTCGACGACATCCGCCGCCATCACGAGCGCAAGGCGGCGCACGGCGTCAGCCTCAAGGCGATCAAGCTCGGCGGCCTGCGGGCCGTGGTCGAGGCCGGCCGGCTCGCCGACCGGCTCGGCATGGACGTCAACCTCTCCTGCAAGACCGGCGAGTCGAGCATCGCCTGCGCGGCCGCCCTGCACGCTGCCGCGGTGCTGCCGGGCCTCGCCTGGGCGCTGACGTTGACGTCGCCGGCGCTCGCCGCCGACGTGACGGCGCACCCGGTCGCCGTGTCGCACGGCCATGTCGCGGTGAGCGACCGCCCCGGGCTGGGCATCGACGTCGACACCGCGATGATCGAGCGCCATCGCATCGCCGCGCCGCTGCGCAGCGTGGCGTAGCGCCAGCCTCGTGTCCCGGACGCGCTGCGGCACCTCGCGCCGGTCGGGTGATCGGGTCGATCCGTCATTCCGGGGCGGCGCGCCAGCGCCGAACCCGGAATCCAGCCGAGGATCCGGAGTTCGCCGCTGGATTCCGGGTTCGCAGCTTTGCTGCGCCCCGGAATGACCGCCGACGTGATCAGGGGACTTCGTGCCGCTCAGCCTCTGGCGCGGAGCTTCGGCTTCGCGGCCGGCTTCGTCTCGGCCGCGGCCGGCTTGCCGGGCAGCAGGACGATGGTGGACGCGGTGGCCGGCGACAGGCCGGGAAGCGGCGCCGGGGCCTGTGCGGCCGCCGGCGCCTTTACCGGCGTCGCGGTCGTTTCGGCGCGCTTGGCGGCCGCGGCCTTCGCCTTGGCGACGAGGCGCGACGCCTTCTTGGGCGCTTTCGCAGCCTTGGGCAGCGGCTCGGCCGTCTTGCCCGCGGTGCTCGTCGCGGCGCGGCGCGCCCTCGCCTTGGTCTTCGAGGCAGCTGCGACATCGGCCACGGCGACCGCCGCAGCGTCGACGACCGGAGTCACGGCCGGCGACGTCGCCGGCCGGTCGGCGGCGTTGTCGGGGGCCATCTTGGGGGCCGTCTCGGCGATCACGTCGGCGGGCGCGGCGCGGACCGTCTCGACAGGGGCCGGGACGGCGAGCTCGGCCAGGATCTCGCGCTCCGCCTGCAGCCAGTAATGGTCGTCGCGGCCGTCGACGCGGCCGTTGTCGTTCCACAGGTGATAGGCGCGTTCGCGAATGAGCTCCTCGATGCGGTGTGCCATTGCAATCTCCGGTGTCCGTTCCGTGCCCCATGCTTGGGGCCGGTGCGGTTAACGAAGCGTAAAAGGCACATCTCTGGGGAGCATTCTCCTAGTGCGCAAGTTCTAGGCACTTTCCCTCGAAACGGTCACAACCACCGGCGCTCGCCGCTCGGATCGGAGATGCGGCGAGACACCACCAGCCGATTCCAGATGAACAGCACCAGCACGGCCCCGACCGTCGCGCCGATGAAGCCGGCGCCCTGGTCCATCCGGTACCAGCCGATGGTCTGGCCGATCCAGGTGGCGACGAACGCCCCGGCGATGCCGAGCAGCGTCGTCAGGATGAAGCCGGTCGGCTTGTTGGGGCCGGGGGCCAGAAGCCGGGCCAGGATGCCGGCCACGAAGCCGATCGCGATGATCCACAAAATGCCGCCCATCCGGCGTCTCCTCGTCGTTCGGCCCCCGCCGTCGCACCTCAACCCGAGGCGTGGAATGTAGGTTCCGCGACGGAGCCGGGCGTGGCACCGAGGGCCGGTTGGCGGCTTGCCGACAGGTCCGACAGCATTGTCCGGAACGCCACACAGCCGGGCCTGGCCTCCGCGGCGGAAAGCCGTGATTTATCAGTGGGTCCCGCGAGGCTGCCGCTGGCACGTCGGTTGCCAAGGCGTACGCATTGGAACACTTCGATTCTGGGGGAGATCACCTGTGGCCGACGTCACCTTTACCTCGCCTGCCATGCCGAAGGACGTGACCGTGTACGCCACCGCCGGCGACACGCGCACGCTCCTGTCGGTCGCCAAGGAGCACAAGGTCCCGATCCACTTCGAATGCGAGAACGGCGAGTGCGGCTCGTGCGCCTGCCAGGTCACGGTGCTGTCCGACAAGACGCCGCTCGGCATCGCCCTCACCGAAAAGGAGAAGACTGTCCTCAAGCTGGCCGGCAAGATCACCGACAAGCAGATCCAGGACGCCGAGGTGAAGGACCTGCCGCCACCTTGGCGCCTTGCCTGCCAATTCATCGTCCGCCACGAGGACATTCTAGTGAAGTTCTAACGGCTTGGACGGGCCGGCTGCGAGCGGGCGCGAACCGCGCGGCCGGCCGGACCGCGGCGGGCGCCTCCCGACCTTCCCGGATGTCCGGCCGACGCGGTTCGGGCTAGGCTCGGCGCCTCTCCGGCGGAGGCGTCGCATGTACTACTTCAAGGGCCGCGGCTTTCTCTGGCACGACCAGAAGGGGCCGGTGCTGTGGTGGCCGCCGAACTGGTTCTGGTTCGGCGTCTTCGAGCTCAAGCGCGTGCGTGAGGACAAGAAGGCCGAGAAGGCGGCCCGCAAGGCCGCCAAGGCTGCCGCAAAAGCCGGGACCAAGACCGCGGCCGAGGCGGGCACCCCACCGGCCGGCGCCGCGTGACCGGCACCCCGGCCGAGTCCGAGGTCGATCCCGCGGCGCGGCTCGCCCGCCTGGAGGCCGGCGCCACGGCGGCCGAGGCCTTCGCGTTGTTCGATGCGCTCCCCGCCGTCCCACTCGACGCCATGACGGGCCGCTGGCGCGGCCGCGGCCTGCCGACCGGGCACCGGTTCGACGGGCTGCTCGAGGCGCTCGGCTGGTACGGCAAGGAATTCGTCGACGCCGAAACGGTTTACCCGCTTCTGTTCAGGCGGCGTGACGGGTCGCTTTTGGCCCTCGATCCGGGTCGGCTGCCGGTCGGCCTGCTGGTCCGCTGGCCGCGCCTCGCCGGGTCGGCCGTTGTACGCGGCGCCTTTCGGCGCGCCCTGCCGCTGTTCGCAACGGCCCGTCCGGCGGCCCGCCTGCGGCTCGTCTCCTTCAGGGGCCGGGCCGGCGCCGCCATGGTCTACGACCGCCAGCCGATCATCGACGTGTTCCGGCAGGTCGACGCCGACACCCTGCTCGGCGTGATGGATTTGCGCGGGCTGCCCGAGCCCTACGTCTTCGTGCTGCGGCGGGACCGCGCCGACGAGCCGCGCAGGTCCGGCGATCAGCCCCGGTAGGCGACCAGGATCGCCCCGGCCGCGATCAGGGCGACGCCGGCCCAGTTGGCGGCCGACAGCCGCTCGCCCAGCACGGCGGCACCGAAGATCGCCACCAGCACGACGCTGAGCTTGTCGAGCGGGGCGACGCGGGCGGCGTCGCCGAGCTTCAAGGCGCGGAAGTAGCACAGCCAGGACGCCCCGGTGGCGAGGCCGGACAGGCCGAGGAACAGCCAGGTGCGGGCCGGCACGGTGCCGGGCGCCTGCCACTGGCCGGTCGCCGTCAGCAGGGCGGCGAGCACGACGACGACGACGAGCGTGCGCACCAAGGTCGCGAAGTCGGAGCCGACCGCCTCGACCCCGAGCTTGGCGAAGATCGCCGTCAGGGCCGCGAACACGGCGGCGC
>NZ_JBEOMB010000066.1:0-5919 GCF_046000175.1 Rhodoplanes sp. SY1 | reverse complement strand
CTCGCCGGAGGGACACCCTTGTTCCTGCTGTCACTGTCAGCTTCTCCGACAGTGACAGCAGCTCCTGCGGCGCCGCTGTGCTGGCCTTGCAACGCGGCGGCCACCAGCAGGGCAGCCCTCCCGGCCCTCCCATGGCCCGCTTAGGGGCTCGCGCCCGCCCAGCGCGCCAGCGTGGATGCTGCCGCTCCCCGCACCCTCGGCCTGCGGCGTTGCCGCCGCGCGGGCGGCCTGCCGCCTTAGCCACCAGGTCAGTGGCCGCATCCTCAAGGCGATGCCCGGAATCCTCCGGCATCGTCGGTTCCATCATCGTTATCGAGGCCATCCTTTGCCGCTTTCTTTGCCGGTCAATTATCTACGCCGGACAAGAGCTTGTGCCTAGCAATGCGACCTGAGTTTGCCGCTTATTTTGCCGCTTTGGCGAGCAGGCCCTTGCCACCGCTTGCCGGATGGCTCCGTGTGGCCGCATGGGGCCTCCCGAGGTGATGACGCCCGTGGGAAAGTCGGGTGGATGACCGCCCGCAGGCCGCGGTCCATGACCGGCGGGTGAGAGTTGCTTTTTACCGTAAACGGTAAACAGCAGATGTGAGTGCCCGGAAGGTGGCAACCTCGCGACTGTGCTGAGGAAAGCCCCGGCGCTCCTTTTGGGAGGCCGGGGCCTGAGGCGATACCAAGCCCAGACAGACGGCCTGGTATTGCCTCTGTAGTAGGGGGTGGAGTGTTTACAGACGGTCTCCGGTCACAACCTGAGCCCGTCGAGGGGCAGGCGAAGAAGAACCCGAAGTCCGGTGTGAGCCCAGTCATACTCGATCGTGCCGCTGAGCTGATCCGTGACTGTGAGGTGGGTGAGCTGGCTGCCAAACCCCCGGCGTCCTGGTACCTCAACAGGGGGACCGTCGTGCTCCGCCCAAGTGACGGTCAGGTGTTGCCCCGCCAGCCCCCAGGCGATTTCCAGGCATCCCTCCGGCACCGAAAGCGCGCCATACTTCCGGGCATTGGTAGCAAGCTCGTGCAGGACGAGCGCCAGGCTCGTCGTCCCGTTGCGGCCGAGCGTGAGGTCGGGTCCGATGATCCTCAGCTGGTCGGTGCCAGCAGGCAGATGCGGGTCCAACGTCGCACCGACGAGGTCACGAAGACTGCTCGACTCCGAAAGGGTGCTTTCGAGAGTCACGGCGGAGCGGATCAAATCATGCGCCTTGGCGAGCGCCATCAGCCGCCCCACCACAGTTTCGGACAGCTCCCGCGCGCTGTTCGCATTGCGGGCCGTCATCTGCACCATCGAGATCGCGACCGAAAAGAGATTTTTGACCCGGTGGTTGAGCTCGCGCAGGAGAAGCTGGCGGGCGTCTTCTGCCCTCCGGAGGGCGGTGATGTCCAGGTTGATCCCTGCCCACGACAGAATCCGCCCGTCCGTGTCACGAACGGGGCGACCCCGGCTGAGCACATGCCGCACCTCGCCGGTGCGGTCGACGATACGATGAACATGGTCCCACGGCTCGCCGGTCCTCACACAGTTCATCCAGCGTTCCATCATCGGCCCGAAGTCCTCGGGCACGAGCCGCTTGGTCCAGCCAAATTGCCTTTGCTCCTCCATGCTCATGTCGAGCAGTTCGAGGAAGGAAGGGCTGACATAGCGCGCGCCGCCATCCGGCCCGCACAGCCACACGCCGTAGGGAACCGCCTCCCCCATAGCCCGGAACTGCGCGGTCGTTTCCCGCAAATCCCTGTTGATCCGCTCGCGCTCGGCGATCTGGACTTGCAGCCGTTCGGACGATCGCGCCACCGAGAAAAAGGCGCCCGACAGCGCGAAGCTGAGGGCGAGGCCGCCGGCCAAATAGGCGTACCAGACGCCCAGGGCGCGGTCTGCGTCGGCTTCGCCCCCCGCATAGCGAAACTCCCAGGACCTCCCGCCGAAAGTCAGGTTGCGCACCAGTTCCGCCCGCTTGTCGTCGAGCGCCATGTCGCCGAACCGGTAGAGGTCGTCGCTCTCCGGCGCCTCCGCGTCGCGCACCCGGAGCAAGGTTCCAGGCGCCGCTATCCGGTCGAAGGCCGCGCCGATCAGGCGATCGAGGTGATAGCTGAACCCCAGATAGCCGGCAGGCTGGCGACCCTCCCCGCCCGGCTCGTACACGGGAACATACAGAACGAGGGCCGGGACGCCGGGGTTCTGAACAAGTTCGAGCGCCGCCGTCGCTGCGGCGCCCCTGGTCTGTTCTGCGCGCCGCAGGGCCGCGCCCGGAGCAGGAATCGTGTTGATGACCAGCCCGAGAGACGAAAGATTGGTGGGCGTCTTGGGCTCGATGTCAGTCACGGGGAAAAGCCACTCCACCGCGCCGAGTGGCACCGGAGCCCGACGCGGCCCGAACAGCACCGGCGCTTCAACCCCGGCTGCTTTCAGAGCGCCGAGCACCCTGTCGGCGTCGGTTGGTCTCACCCTCGGAAGCCAGACGATGGAGTTGAGGTGCGGCAGAAGCGCCCGGAGCTTTGCGCCGAACGGCGCGAGCACGGCGGGCTGCAAGGGATTGGAGGGCTGGAACAGGGCCGCCACCGTCGCGGCGGTCGTTTCCTTTGCCGCAAGGTGATCCTTGAGGGCATCGACGTAATCGCTGGCCGCTTTCTCGCGCCGGGCCAGATCGAGGCGCCCTTCACGTTCATGGGCCAACCATGCCGCGACCAGCGATATTCCCGCCCCCATAAGGAAAACGATATTCGCAACTCTGGACGCCCTCATCGCCGCACCTGGCATTGGTCACGCCTGCGCTGAAATCCAGTCATCTTACCGGCGTTCGCGCCGCGTGGCCATGACACCTCTCCCGCAGCTCCAGATCGGCACCGGGATGAGCTGGAGGTGGATGGGCGGGGAGAATAGCGCCGTGCGGATCCCTGTGTGAAGGACATCACAGTTCGGGAGCCGAGGACGAGGCCGGCGAGGTGGCGTTGCGCAGCGTCTCCTGGAAGTGGAGCTGCATGTTGACCGGGCCCGTAGTTCGTAGGCAACGGGTGCCGGCAACAAAGGAATTTATCCCTTGACAAGATTACGGGGATTCCCCCATTTGAAGAGTGAGGATCGAACGCCCCGACCGGGTGCGGAACCGCATGGGCTACGCCATCAGCCGCGTGCAGGACGGCGACGAGCCGTTCGGCGCGAAGGCGCTGAAGGGGTTCGGCGGCCGTGCTGTCCTGGAGCTGGTCGAGGACTTCGACGGCGACACCTACAGGGCCGTTTACACCGTGCGGTTCGTCGGCGTGGTCTACGTCCTTCACGCTTTCCAGAAGAAGGCCAAGAAGGGCATCGCCACCCCTCAGCACGAGACTGATCTGATCAAGACGCGCCTGCGCGATGCCGAGACGCATTACCGCGAGCGCTATGAAAACGAAGGGAGCAAGCCATGACCAAGAAGAAAAGCGCTGTGCTGCCTCCCCACGAGGAGAGCAGCGGCAATGTGTTCGCCGATCTCGGTCTCTCCAATCCTGATATAGCGCGACAATTTTGATGGGAGGTTCGCGACAATCAGGATGGCGAGTTGGTGTCGCGGCGAGGTTATGATCGTCGTGTTGATTGTCGTGCGCAAGCAATATTTTCAAGGATGATTGTCGCGCAGCGTCAATCAACGACGGTCTTTGCTGTCGCGTGAACGAGCGGTCGCCCTGGTGCGCGCTTTCGTTCGAGGGCGGCGCGTCGCCGGTAGCTCTCGACGTTCATCTCGAGGATCGTCGCGTGGTGGACGAGACGATCGATGGCGGCGAGCGTCATGGCGGGGTCGGGGAAGACCTTGTTCCACTCTCCGAAGGGCTGGTTGGCGGTGATGAGCAGCGAGCGTCGCTCGTAGCGCGCGCTGATCAGCTCGAACAGCACGCTGGTCTCTGCCTGGTCCTTGGTGACGTAGGCGAGGTCGTCGAGGATAAGGAGGTCGAAGCGGTCGAGCCGATTGATGGCGGCCTTGAGATCGAGCTCGCGGCGCGCGACCTGAAGCTTCTGGACGAGATCGGTGGTGCGAGTGAACAGCACGCGCCATCCGTTCTCGACCAGGGCGAGCCCGAGGGCTGCAGCCAAGTGACTCTTCCCGCCGCCGGGCGGGCCGAACAGCAGAAGATTGGCGCCCTTGCCGACCCAGCCGTCGCCGGCGGCGAGCGCGGTCACCTGCGCCTTGGAGACCATCGGCACGGTGTCGAAGTCGAACGTGTCGAGGGTCTTTCCGGACGGCAGGCGGGCCTCGACGAGATGGCGCTCGATGCGACGGCGGGCCCGCTCGGCGATTTCGTGCTCGGCGATGGCGCGAGGAAGCGCGCGGCCGGCCAGCCCTCCTTGTCGGATTGCTCGGCGAACTGCGGCCACAAGACCTTGATGGTGGGCAGCCGCAGCTCGTTGAGCAGAATGCCGAGGCGGGCGGCGTCGACGCCGCTCGTTCCCGTGCGGGTCGTGCTCATGCGGCGTCTCCCATCGCGGTGGTTCCGACCAGGCACTCGTAGGCGGCGAGCGAGGCGAGCTGCACGACGACCTGCGGCACGCAGGCGGGATCGGGAGCGAGGCGCGCCCGCAGTCGGTCGAGGTCGGGGACACGGGCGACGTCGAGATCGGCGATCAACTCCTCGGCGAGTTCGGCCTCGCAGCCGCGCTCGTGCGCCAAGGCGAGCAGCTCGACCATCAGGCGGCACGCCTTTTTGTCGGGCAGCTTCTCCCGCAACAGGTCGAAGGTTCGGCGACAGGCGTCACGCGGGAACAGCCGGTCCCGATAGACCAGGCCGAGCAGCGCCATCGGCTTGCGGCGCAGCGAGTGGATCACGTGCCGATAGTCGATCACCTGGCCGTACTTGCCGTCGGGGTGGGCCCGCCCGCGCGGCAGTGTCGTCAGCCGGGTTCCGCCGACGAACACCTCGAGGCGGTCGTCGTAGAGGCGCACCCGCAGCCGGTGGCCGATCAAGCGCGACGGCACCGTGTAGAACACCTTGCGCAGCGTGAAGCCGCCCGACGAGGTGACATGGACCACCACCTCCTCGTAGTCCGAGGTGCGCCGCTCCGGCAGGGACTGCAAGGCGGCGCGCTCGCTGTCGATGCGCGTGGCGTTGCGGGCATTACGGCGGGCGACGATCTCGTCGACGAAGCCTCGATAGGCGGCGAGGTCGTCGAAGTCGGCGCTGCCGCGCAGCAGCAGCGCGTCGGCGATCGCCCGCTTCAGGTGGCCGTGCGACCCCTCGATGGCGCCGTTCTCGTGGGCGACCCCGGCATTGTTGCGGGTCGGCGTCATTCCGTAGTGAACGCACAGGTCCTCGTAGCGCCGGGTCAGGTCGTCCTTGGCCTCCTGGTCGAGGTTGCAGAAGGCGGCCGACAGGCTGTCGGTGCGATGCTCCGCCGGCACCCCGTCGAGCGACCACAGGGCGTTCTGCAGCCCCTCGGCCAGCGCGACGAAGCTCTCGCCGCCGAGCACCACATGGGCGTGCTCGAACCCCGAATAAGCGAGCCGGAAGCGGTAGAGCCGATGCTCGAGCGGCGCTCCGGCGACCGTGACGCCGAACTCGCCCATGTCGGTGAAGTCGGACAGGCCGAGCCGGCCGGGCGCGTGGGTCTGGCGGAACACGACCTCCTGCTCCTCGCCGTGGACCGCCCGCCAGGCGCGGATCCGACGTTCCAGAGTGCGCCGGACGCCGGCCCCGAGGTCGGGATGGCGCCGCAGCATCTCCTCGAACACGGCGACCGGACGGAGCGCCGGCGCAGCCTTCAGCATCGGCACCACCTCGGCCTCGAACAGGCCGCCCAACGGGTCCGGTCGGCGGCGGCCGCGCGGTTCCTTCTTCTGCGACGGCAGCCGGGGATCGGCCTCGATCCGGTACGCCGTGGACGTGCTGAACGACGCCTTCGCGGCCGCGACGGCCAGCGAATCGGTTTGACGGAACTTCATGTAGAACCTCATCTGATGATCGGTG
>NZ_JBEOMB010000065.1:0-10150 GCF_046000175.1 Rhodoplanes sp. SY1 | reverse complement strand
TGCCGAGACCATCGCGGCCGCCACCGACGAGCCGGTCCTCGTGATCGATCTCGATCCCCAGGCCAGCGCTTCGATCGCGATCGCTGGTGACGACGCACTTGCATCCCTGATCAAGAAAGGCCGATCTCTGGAGGTCTTTCTGGAGCAGCGGCTGATCAGGCGGCAAGCCGTGAGCCTTAACTCCAAGGTTCAGCTCGCCGGAAGCGTGACGCATCGCGGCCGACCGCTCAACCTGTCGCTACTGGCGTGCGGGCCTGATCTGAGGATCACGGAACGTGAGATCCTTATCGAGCTGATCGACCAGAAGCTCGGATTCCGGGCGGTCGAAACGAAGATCTGTCAGGAGCTGCAGCGTGAGTTCGACGACCTGCGGCGGCGCTTCAGATACGTCATTCTCGATTGCGCGCCCGGCATCTCGCCCGTCACCGAGGCGGCGATCCGTCTGAGCGATGCCGTGCTGGTTCCCACGATCGCGGATTTCCTGTCCGTGATGGGGCTGAATGCGTTCTGCCGGAGCCTCTGGGACCACAATCCGAGCCGCTTCCTTCCGGCGCCCGCGAAGCCGCATGTGCTGGTCACGCGATGGCAACAGAATGTCCGTCAGCAGCGCGACTTCCTGGAGGAGCTGGTCGCCGAGGCGGAGGCCGAAGACGCGCACTTCAGGCTCTTCGAGACGAGGATTCCGCAATCGGCGGCCTTGGCGAGTGCACTCGGAAAGACCGGGCCACAAGCCTACCGTGACAAGTATGGTGCAGACGTCGTAAACACTCTCGCGAGCCTGATCAAAGAACTGAAGGAAGTCATCGTATGCCGCTCGACATCGACGGCACTGCCGTCCTCAGGGCCATCGCCGACTCCCCCGAGGTCTTCAAGGACGTCGATAAGGACCTGACCGAGTTCGCGCACAAGATCGTCGTCAAGCAGCTGAAGGCGAAGGGGACGACGGTCGAGCACGTTCGCGCGATATATCGGGTCATCGGTGGCGAAAGCTTCGGCCTGATCGCCGACAGCCTGCCAGACGGCGGGAAGGCGATCCTTGCCAAGGTGGACAAGCACAATTCCGATCTCGGCTCTGCGGACAAGGCGCGGTTGCGGGAGCATCTGGTCGGGTTGGCTCGCGGTGTGGTCGATGCAACCGCCAAGCAGGTCGCGCGCTCCAAGACAGTCCGCACGAAGCAGGCCGCCGAAGGGAAGGCAAAGGCCCCCGCCAAACGCGCTATATCGGCGAAGGCCTACGAAGCGACGTGGGACGGGAAAAGCCGCGAGGAATGATCTCGGAGCCTCCCCTCACGGCTCCGGCTTGATCTTCTTCAATATCAGCACCGCGAGGTCGCCGGTCGGGGTGAAGTCGGTCTTGCGCATCTCGAACGTGGTGGGGCCGATCTTCGTCACGCCGGTGCCGCAGAAGCTGATCAGGCTGTCGGGATCGCCCTTGTCGACGACCAGGCGAAAGTCGCGGATCGGGCCGGACCAGTTGGCGCCGGTGGAGAGCACGTAGTCGATGCGCTGCTCGCTGTAGGGGGGGCCGAACTCCGCCTTCGCCGCGGCGCGCGCACGCGACAGCGTCGCCATCAGGTCGGGCTCGATGCAGTACTTCTTGATGTGCGCGAGGATCTCCGGCTCGCGCGCCATCGATGGTGCGCCGAGCGCCGTCTGCACGCTCAAGCCCACGCTCGGCGTGTAGCGATGCTCGATGACGGTCTCGCCGCGGGCCGGAAAGGTCTGCTGCCAGTAGAACGTCGTCTTCAGGCGCCAGCGCGGCGCGAGGTGCCGCTCCATGCCCTTGCCGGCGTCGTACTCGTCGACATAGGCGAGGTCGAGCTTCAGCAGCGCGTCCCACTTGTGCTTGGGCAGCCGGTCGAGCGCCGCGCCGGTCGCCTGCAGATGCGGCGCGAGCGGCACGCCGAGGCTCTGCAGCAGTGCCGTGCGGTCGACGCCGTCGGCGCCGGTGACGCGCTGCTCGACATCGGTCCGGACGGCGGCGCCGTTCACCGTGGTCGAGAAGCCGAGCAGGTTGGCCGGGTCCTCGGTCGGCACCGCGATGTTCTGGTCGGGGCCGTCGATCGTGATGTCCGGCATCGGGAAGGCGACGTGGACGACGACGTCCTGGGCGCTCCGGTTGAAGAAGCGGTAGCGCACCTTGATCTCGGCGGCCGAGACGAACAGGTCCTCGGCCAGCATCTGGATCGCGTCGTTCTTCACGAACACCAGCCCGCCGGTGGCGAGCTCGGCCGTGGAATCGTTCGCCCGCGCGCCGCCTGCGGCGAGGCCGAGCGCCAGCGTCAGCGCGACAGCGTGGGTGGTCCGCATCGTCGTGATCTCCTCGAACAAGGAGGCGAGATATGCCCGCAGGGCCGGACCACGTCCAGGTCGCGCTACGCCAGCCCGGCGGCGCGGCCCGCCGCGGCGACCGCCATGCCGACCATCACGGCGAGGAAGTCGTTGCGGGCGATCCACATGGTCACCACGCCGGCGCCGACCGCGGCGGCCGCCAGCGGGCCGCCATTGACGACGATGGGCAGCACCGTGGCGGCGACGATCGAGCCCGGCAGGGCGGCGAGCATGCGCTGCACGCGCGGCGTCAGCGGCACCCGCCCCATCATCCAGAAGCCGCCGGCCCGCATCGCATAGGTGACGAGCGCCATCGCCGCGATGGCGATCCACACGCCGAGATCGCCGCCAGCGAGGCCGCTCGCGGCCGGATCAGTCGCGCCGGTCATCGACGAGCCCCCCGGTGACGGCGCCGGCGAGCGCGCCGGCGACGATGAAGGTCCAGCCGCCGGCGAGCCGCTCGACCACGAGCGCGACGACGCCGGCGACGATCCAGGGCAGCGCGGCGCGCCGGCCGCGCCACAGCGGCACCAGCATGGCGCCGAAGAACACCGGCATCACGAAGTCGAGCCCCCAGCGCCGCGGGTCGGCGATCAGGGTGCCGAGCGCGAAGCCGAGCTGGGTGAAGCCGAGCCAGAACGAGGCGAGCAGCACGCTGGCGCCGAAGAACACGCCGGCATCGGTGCCGCCCTCGGCGCGGTAGCGCATCGAGACGATCCAGCTCGGGTCCGAGGTGAGATGCAGGACGGGATAGATCCACGGCGGCATGGCGCCGAACCACGGCCGCAGCGTCGCCGTGATCAGCAGCATGCGGGCGTTCACGGTGAGCGCGATCAGCGCGAGCCCGAGCACGGTGCCGGGCGAGAACTCCTTCGGCCACAGCTCCAGCACGACGAGCTGCGAGGCGGACGCGAACATCGTCACGCACATCGCCAGGTTCTCGCCGAAGGAGAGCCCGACGCGCGCCGCCGAGGCGCCGGTGGCCAGCGCGATCGCCATCATGCCGGGCATCACCGGGAGGGCGAGCCGCACGCCGTGCAGAAAGCCGGCGCGGGTGACGGGCACCGGGCCGGAGGAGGGATCGGAGGTCGGGGGCGGATGGGCCGTCATGATGGGCCGGAATGTGAAGACGGAGAGACGTGGAAACGGAGAGACGCAGAGCCGAGGAAGAATGCCGTGTAGCCGGACCGTCGGGCGTGTCACCTCTCCCCTCCGGCGGGGAGAGGTCGACGACTGCGCGTCAGCGCAGTCTTCGGGTGAGGGGGCGTCTCCGCGAGTCGGACGTGCTCGGCATCGGGGAAGCGCCCCCTCACCCGACTCGCCGCTTCGCGGCGAGCCACCCTCTCCCCGCCTGCGGGGAGAGGGGAAATCCGAGGCGCCCAAAAGAAAACGCCCGCGACCGGCGGGCGTTCTCGGATCGTGGCGGAGGCCCGGATCAGCCGGTGGGCTGGGGCTCCATGTCGCCGGCGCCGGCCTCGGGGCGCGGGCGCGGCTTGCCGGCGGTCGGCACGGCCGAGCCGCGCGGGCCCGACGGCTCGATCACCGACTCGCGGTTCGGCCGCTTGCCGTTGAGCAGGTCCTTGATCTCGTCGCCGGTCAGCGTCTCGAACTCGATCAGGCCCTTGGCGAGGGTCTCGAGCTGGTCGCGCTTCTCGGTGAGGATCTTGGTCGCCTCCTCGTGGCCTTCCTCGACCAGGCGCCGGACCTCGGCGTCGATCTTCTGGGCGGTCGACTCCGACACGTTCTGCTGGCGGGCGACCGACATGCCGAGGAACACCTCGTCCTGGTTCTCGCCGTAGGCGACGGCGCCGAGCTCGGGCGAGAAGCCCCAGCGCGTCACCATCATCCGGGCCAGGCGGGTCGCCTGCTCGATGTCGGACTGGGCGCCCGACGTGACCTTGTCCCGACCGAAGATCATTTCCTCGGCGACGCGACCGCCCATCATGATGGCGAGCCGCGAGGTCATCTGCTCGAAGCTCATCGAGAGCTTGTCGCGCTCGGGGAGCTGCATGACCATGCCGAGCGCCCGGCCGCGCGGGATGATGGTCGCCTTGTGGACCGGGTCGGTCGCCTTGACGTTGAGGGCGACGATGGCGTGGCCGCCCTCGTGATAGGCGGTGAGGAGCTTCTCCTCCTCGGTCATCACGAGCGACTTGCGCTCGGCGCCCATCATCACCTTGTCCTTGGCGTCCTCGAACTCGACCTGGGTGACCATGCGCTTGTTGCGCCGGGCCGCCATCAGGGCCGCCTCGTTGACGAGGTTCATCAGGTCGGCGCCCGAGAAGCCCGGGGTGCCGCGCGCGACCGTCTTCAGGTTCACGTCCGGCGCCAGCGGCACCTTACGGACGTGGACCTTGAGGATCTGCTCGCGCCCGACGACGTCCGGATTCGGCACCACGACTTGGCGGTCGAAGCGGCCGGGACGCAGCAGCGCCGGGTCGAGCACGTCGGGCCGGTTGGTCGCGGCGATGAGGATGATGCCCTCGTTCGCCTCGAAGCCGTCCATCTCGACGAGCAGCTGGTTCAGGGTCTGCTCGCGCTCGTCGTTGCCGCCGCCGAGGCCGGCGCCGCGATGGCGGCCGACCGCGTCGATCTCGTCGATGAAGATGATGCAGGGCGCGTTCTTCTTGGCCTGCTCGAACATGTCGCGCACGCGCGACGCGCCGACGCCGACGAACATCTCGACGAAGTCGGAGCCCGAGATGGTGAAGAACGGGACGTTGGCCTCGCCGGCGACCGCGCGCGCGATCAGCGTCTTGCCGGTGCCGGGCGGACCGACCAGCAGCACGCCGCGCGGGATCCGCCCGCCGAGCCGCTGGAACTTGCCCGGGTCACGCAGGAACTCGACGATCTCCTGCAGGTCCTGCTTGGCCTCGTCGACGCCGGCGACGTCCTCGAAGGTGACCCGGCCGTGCGCCTCGGTCAGGAGCTTCGCCCGCGACTTGCCGAAGCCGAGCGCCTTGCCGCCTGCCCCCTGCATCTGCCGGGACAGGAAGATCCACACGCCGATCAGGGCGATGAAGGGCAGCCAGGAGACCAGCAGCGAGACGAACCAGGGCACGTTCTCCTGCTGCGGCCGCGCCGTGATGGACACGCCCTTCTTATAGAGCTTGTCGATCAGGGTCGGATCGTTCGGCGCATAGGTGTTGAAGTTGCGACCGTCCGTGAAGGTGCCGTGGATCTCGGGACCCTGGATGACGACGTCCCGCACCCGCCCCTGGTCGACCTCGTTCAACAGTTGCGAGAAGGCGATGTCCTGAGACACCGAACGCTGCGCGGGATTCTGGAACAGGGTGAACAAGGCGAGCAGCAGCAGGACGATGATCACCCAGAGGGCAAAGTTCCGCAGATTTGCGTTCATCAGGCGTCCTCGTGCCCCGTGGCTCATAAGACCGTGGGCGGTTGGCAGGCGAATTCCAGGCCGCACGCACCGTGTGTCGGGGCATGACGCCAATGTAAGAGCCTCGTCCCCGCCCCACAAGCGCACAGGCCCGGATGCGACGACTTGGCGGGCCCCGTGGTGAACGGGAATTCTCCACGTTTCCGAGGGACTAGGCCTCGGCATCGCGGGGCCGCCTCGCGGCATTTCGTGCGGCCCGGCGGGCCGGGGCGGGCTCGACGGTGAGCTGGCTCCGGGACAACGTCACCATCG
This sequence comes from Rhodoplanes sp. SY1, assembly GCF_046000175.1. Taxonomy (NCBI): domain Bacteria; kingdom Pseudomonadati; phylum Pseudomonadota; class Alphaproteobacteria; order Hyphomicrobiales; family Nitrobacteraceae; genus Rhodoplanes; species Rhodoplanes sp. SY1. The sequence continues at coordinate 4,167 of NZ_JBEOMB010000065.1, read as the reverse complement.
CACCGGCGAGCGTGCGGCGAAACCGCGCAGCGGGCGCCGCCGTGCCGCTCCCCCCGTCCCTTACCGGGGACGCGGCGGAGGCGGCCAGCGCCGCCGCGAGGGCCGCGGCGACGCTCTCCAGCTTGCCGAGTTCCACCGGACCCTCGGCTGCGGCCGCCGCGACGAGCCGGCCGAGCAGGCGAATTCGCAGCTCTTCCGGGGCCTTGGCCCAGGCGAGCGCGTCCAGCCGGACGGCGCCGCCGGGCGGCGGGTCGGCGGTGCCGCGCCCGATGCCGAGATCGCGGGCGAGGCGGTCTGTGGCGGCCTCGAGCGCCGCGTCGGCCCGGCGCATGCGCTCGGCGAAGCGGGCGAGGCATGCCGCCGAGAGGCCTTCGGCGGCCAAGCCGGGCAGCAGCAACCGCAGCCGCGAACGAGTGAACCGTGGATCACGGTTCGACGCATCGTCGGCGAACGCGACGCCGGCCGCCCGCAGCGTCGCCACCAGCCGGGCCTTCGGAACATCGAGGAAGGGGCGGAGGAGAAGAAGAGGCACTTGGTCCCTCTCCCCGCGCGCGGGGAGAGGGTGGCTCGCCGCGCAGCGGCGAGACGGGTGAGGGGGCGTATCGAGGGACACAGTGCGTGGTGGCGCCCCCTCACCCGGATTCCGCGCCTGCGGCGCGCAATCCGACCTCTCCCCGCGCGCGGGGAGAGGTGAGGCGGGCGGGGCGAGGGGCACCGCCGCCGTCCGCGCCATGCCGGCGAGCCCCGACAGCCCGCTGCCGCGGGCGAGGCGGAACAGCACCGTCTCGGCCTGGTCGTCGCGGGTATGGGCGGTGAGCACATGGGCCGCGCCGACTTCGTGGGCGACCTCGGTCAGCAACCGGTAGCGCGCCGCGCGGGCCGCCTCCTGCAGACCGGCAGCCGGCTTGTCGCCGGTCCAGCGCAGAACCCGGTGCGCGACCCCGAGCCGTTCGGCGAGCCCGCCGACCGCCTCGGCCTCGGCGATCGACTGGCGCCGCAGCCCGTGGTCGACCGTCACGGCGACGAGCCGCGGCCCGTCGGTGAGAGTCGCCCGCCAGCGGGCGGCGAGCCACAGGAGCGCGGTGGAATCGGGGCCGCCCGAGACGGCGAGGATCAGGGCCGGGAGCGGCGCCAGGTCGGCGAACAGGGCCGCCGCCTCGGCGTCGCCGAGTGGCAGGGCGTCGCCGCGTGGCGTGATGTCGCCGCGCGGCGCGGCGTCGCCGAGCGACAGCTCGTCGGCGCCGGCCGGGCCGTCACAGGCAGCGCACACGCTTCTGTTCGCGCTCGACCGCCTGCTTGACGTTGACCGAGGCGCGCGGATAACGGGCGCCGACCTGGGCGAAGCTCGCACAGGCCATGTCCTTCTGGTTCAGGGCGGCGAGCGACTGGCCGAGACGCAGGAAGGCGTCGGCGCCCTTCGGGTTGGCGCCGGCCTTCTGGGTCAGCACCAGGAAGGCGTCGGCGGCCTCGCGGAAATTCTTCTGCAGGAACAGGCTCTCGCCGAGCCAGTACTGGGCGTCGAGCGCCAGCCGGTCGCCGGGATGGCGCCGCAGGAAGTCCCGAAAGGTCTGCTCGGCGAGCGGGTAGTCCTTGCGCAGCACGTAGCCGTAGCCGAGGTCGTACTGGTCCTTCGGGCCGCCGCCGGGCGGCAGCGTCGCCATTTGGGCGCCGGTCGCGTTCGGATTGCGGGGCGGTGGCGCCGGGAGCGCTCCACCGCCGGCGGCCGGACCGCGGGCGAGCGATGGGTCGGCGCTGGCGGCGGCCGCCATGCTGCCGAGGTCGAGCGGCGCGCCCGGCTGGCCGAGCACCCGCGGGGCGCCGGGCGCGTCCGGCCGCTGGGTCGGGTCGAAGGCGTCGCCCCGACGGCCGCGACCGGCCGGAGCCGGGGCGGCGGTCGCATTGCCTCCGTCGGCCGAGGCATAGGCGGGCGGCCCGCCATAGGGCTGCGGCGCGGCGGCCGGCGGGGGCAAGTCGGCGGCCCCGGCGGGCGCCGCATGGGCCTGCTGCGACGGGGCGGGCGCCTCGCCGCGCCGGCCGGGCGCCGGAGCGCCCGCCGGTGCCGCGCGACCACCGCCGCGGCCGAGCTCCTGGAAGCGGAACTCGTAATCCTCCTGCATGCGCTTGAGCTGCTGCTCGAGCTGCTGGTTGCGGAACTGCGCCTGCTCGAGGTCGCCGGTCATGCGGCGCATCTGGCTCTCGAGCTGGTTGAGCCGGACGATCAGGTCCGACTCCGACATCTGCGCCAGCGCCGGCCCCGCCGCGACGGCGAGGCCGAGCACGGCCGCTCCGGCCATCAGGGCAGAGAACACGCGGCTCATGAGGCTCACCCGGACTCGTTCGTGAGGGAATCGCCGCCCACCATACACCGGGCTGCGTCGAATCTGTGACCCGGACTCCTTCGCGGGGCGTCGCGGCCCTTCGCATGCGCGGTGCCCGCGCCGGCCGTCGGTTCGACGCGGCCGGTGTCGCGGCGGGATACCGCTCACCCCGGCCGTTCTCACATGCACTGCGTCTCCAGCTCCTCGAGCAGCGCCAGCGTCTCGGGATCGTCGAGATCCTCCAGGAGCTCCTTCAGGGTCGGCAGGAAGTTGTGCAGGACGCGCAGGTCGTCGAGGCCGCGGCTGTGGGCGAGGGCGCGCTGCGTCTCGAAATACGGCCAGAACGGGCTGTCGCCGAGAGCGACATGGGCGAGCACGCGCGCCATCACGGCGCGGGTCATGCCCTCGGTGTCGATGTTCCGGAAGGTGACGTAGCGGTCCAGGCGGTCGTGTCGCATTTCACTCAATTCTCCAGCCCCGCGCGCGACAAGCACATCCCGTGCCGGGGTGCGGTCGCCCCGGTCCTTTAAGCGTTCGGAAAGCGCGGCCCGCTTAGGTTGCCGGATGCGCTGCGGGCCTCCGCTGCCGGTCGGCACCGGGCGGCGCGTGGGCGCCGCCGAGGAGCGCGATCGATGACCTCCGCCACCGTATCGACCGCGGCCGTGGGCACGTCCGCAAGCCCATCGGGCGCTCGGCTGATCGCCGTCCTCGGCCTGTCGCTGACGCTCGGCTTCGCCATCCTGCTGGTCGGCAGCGTGCTGCAGGGGCACTGGCTCCTCGACCCGGACGGCCGGCCGATCGTCAACGACTTCGCGGTGCTGTGGTCGTCCGGCCTGCTGGCGCTCGACGGGACGCCGGCGCTCGCCTGGAACCCGGCCGCCGCCAAGGCCGCCGTGGTCGCGGCCGCCGGCGTCGACTTCCCCGACCACTATCCGGTCTTCTATCCGCCGACCGTCCTGCTGCTCGCGGTGCCGTTCGCCCTGCTGCCGCTGGTCCCGGCGATGCTCGCCTGGATCGCCGTCACGCTGCCGCTCTATGTCGTGACCATCCGGGGGATCCTCGGCGGACGGGCCGGCCTGCTGTTCGGGCTCGGCTTTCCGGCGGCGGTGTGGAACCTGACGGCGACCCAGAACGGCTTCCTCACCACGGCGCTGTTCGGCGGCGCCCTGCTGGCGCTGCCGCGCCGGCCGATCCTCGCCGGCGTGCTGTTCGGCCTGCTCACCGTGAAGCCGCATCTCGGCCTGCTGGTGCCGCTGGCGCTGCTCGCCGGCGGCTGCTGGCGCACCATCCTGGCCGCCGCCGTCACCGCGGTGGCGTTCGCTGCAACGTCGTGGCTGGCCTTCGGGACCGCACCGTGGATCGCCTTCGTCGACGCCGTGCCGGCGGCGCGCGAGACCTCCCTGGTGCTCGGGCTCGGCAGCTGGTGGAAGCTGCAGACCGTGTTCGGCCTCGTCCGCGCGCTGGGCGGCGGCGAAGGGCTCGCCTGGACGCTCCAGGCCGGGCTCGCGCTCGCGGTGGCGGCCGGTGTCGTCCTCGTCTGGCGCAGCCGCGCCCCGTATGGCCTCAAGGCGGCGGCGCTCGCCGGCGGGGCGCTGCTCGCGACCCCCTATGCCTTCATCTACGACATGACGCTGCTCGCCGTGCCGATGGCCTTCCTGCTGCGGCTCGGGCTCGACGAGGGCTTCCTTCCCGACGAGCCGACGGCGCTCGCCACCGCGGTCGCGTTCCTGCTCGCCTTTCCGTTCTGCCCGGTGCAGTTCGGCCTCGCCGCCGCCCTGCTGGTCGCCCTGGTGATCGCCCGTCGCGCCGCCCCCTGGTGCGCGCGCCGCGCCGCGCCGGCCGCCGCGGC
>NZ_JBEOMB010000064.1:0-131727 GCF_046000175.1 Rhodoplanes sp. SY1 | reverse complement strand
TTCTTGGATCGGCTCTGAAGCGAATCTTGGTCGGTTCCGCCGTGGCGGGAGCCTGCGCGGCCGCTGGCGCGGCGAGCCAGGCCGACGCGGCGAGCGAGACGGCGAGCAGGAGCTTCGATCGCATCGGGGTCACCTCCGAACCGGCCAGACGGCCTCGGAGCAGGACCTTGGCAGCCGCCGAGGCGTTGCGATAGACAGGCACGAGTGATCGCAGTGTTGCTCTCGGCGCAACACCCCTCACTGCCCGTCGAGCGCCTGCACGGCCGCGGTGAGCAGGTTCGCCAGCACGGCCGGACCGGCCGGCAGATGCGCCTTTCCGCGCGCGACGAGGATCAGCCGGCGCGGTGCGAGCTGCCGGTCGGCGAGCGGCACGAACGTCAAGGCGCCGTCGGCGAGCTCGCGCTCGACGCCCACCCGGGTCTGGAACGTGACGCCGTGGCCACGTAGCGCGAGGTCGCTCATCAGGTGGATCGAGTTGGTCACCGCGGCGGTGCGCAGCGCCGTCGCATCGGCCGGCATCGCGGCCTCCAGCGAAGCGCCGAGCGTCAGGCTGGCGTCGGCCAGAATCACCCGCTCGCCGGCGAAGTCGGCAAGCCGCACGGTTTTCCGGCGGGCGAGCCGGTGGTCGGGCCGCAGCAGCGCGCCGAGCCGCAGGGCGGCGCTGGCGAGCCGCACCGTCCCCTTCGGCGGCTTGGCGTCGAAGCCGATCGCGAGATCGGCCTCGCCGCGGGCGACCGCCTCGAAGGCCTGGGTCGAGCCGGTGACGGCGAGCCGCACCTCGACGTCGGGATGGCGGGCCCAGAAGCGACTCAGCACCTCCGGAACCAGCCCGCGCGTCACGCTCTCCACCGCCGCGACCGTGACGCTGCCGCGCCGCAGGCCGGCGAGGTCGTCGATGAAGGCGCAGGCCTTCTCCAGCTCGGCCTGGCTGGCGCCGGCGTGATAGACGAGGATCTCGCCGGCGCTGGTGAGCTTCAGGCGCTGGCGCGCCCGCTCGAACAGCGGCGTGCCGATCCCCTCCTCCAGCTGCCGCAGCGTGCGGCTGACCGCCGAGGGCGCGACGCCGAGCGCCGCCGCGGCGCGCCGGATCGAGCCGAACCGCACCACCGCCTGGAACGCCTCGAGCCGCGTCGAGATCAGGCCGAGGCGGTGCAGGGTCATGGCGGCCTCGCGATAAGAACTCTCCGTCATTCCGGGGCGCGGGCGAACGCCCGCGAACCCGGAATCCAGCGACGAGCACCCACGTCCCGGGCTGGATTCCGGGTTCGCCGCTGCGCGGCGCCCCGGAATGACGATCGAGCCTGCAGCGCCGTCACACCGCGACCGCCGCCTTGATGTGCGGATGCGGGTCGTAGCCTTCGAGCCGGAAGTGCTCGTACCGGAAGGCGAACAGGTCCGTCACGGTCGGGTCGATCACCATGGTGGGCAGCGGCCGCGGATCGCGCGAGAGCTGCAGGCGCGCCTGCTCCAGGTGGTTGAGATAGAGATGCGCGTCGCCGAAGGTGTGGACGAAGTCGCCCGGCTTCAGGCCCGTCACCTGCGCGACCATCAGGGTCAGCAGCGCATAGGAGGCGATGTTGAACGGCACGCCGAGAAAGACATCGGCGGAGCGCTGGTAGAGCTGGCAGGAGAGCTTTCCGTCAGCGACGTAGAACTGGAACAGGCAATGGCACGGGGCGAGCGCCATCCTGGGCAGGTCCGCCGGATTCCACGCCGAGACGATGACGCGGCGCGAGTCGGGGTCGCGGCGCAGGAGATCGAGCGTCTGGGCGATCTGGTCGATGGTGCCGCCGTCGGGCGTCGGCCAGGAGCGCCACTGCGCCCCGTAGACCGGGCCGAGGTCGCCGTTCCGGTCGGCCCACTCGTCCCAGATGCCGACCCCGTTGGCCTTCAGGTAGCCGATGTTGGTGTCGCCCGCGAGGAACCACAGCAGCTCGTGGATGATCGACTTGAGGTGCAGCTTCTTCGTCGTCACCAGCGGGAAGCCGGCCGCGAGGTCGAAGCGCATCTGATGGCCGAACACCGAGCGCGTGCCGGTGCCGGTGCGGTCGCGCTTCTCCACGCCCTCGCGGAGGATCCTGTCCATCAGATCGAGATACTGGCGCATCGGTCGGGTCGGTTCAGGCGCCGTGGTCGCCGACCCCGGCCGGGAGCGGCACCATAGCGGTCCCCGCGCCGTCATGGCCGGGCTCGTCCCGGCCATCCACGCCTTTATTGCGGCAGCGTCGTGAAAACGCCGATGCCCGCGCGAGCGCGGGCATCGGGTTTGACGTGCGGGCAGGCGCGAGGATCGAGGATCAGTTCCCCGGGCCGGCGGCCTTGATCACCTTCGACCACCGCTCGACCTCGCTCTTGACGAGCTGGCCGAGGGCCTTCGGGCCGCGGCGGTCGCCCTCCGGCAGGTCGCTGCCGAGGTCGAGCAGGCGCTTGCGGGTGGTCTCGTCGCTGAGCGCCTTGTCGAGCGCGTCGGCGAGCTTGTCGACGACCGGCTGCGGCGTTCCCTTCGGCGCGAACACGGCGTTCCAGGCCGAGACCTTGTACTCGGGCAGGCCGGCTTCCGTGGTGGTCGGCACATCCGGCAGCGCCGGGTTGCGCGCTTCGGTGGCGATCGCATAGGCCCGGATGGTGCCGCCCTGGACCTGCGAGACGACATTGACGATCTGGTCGCACATGTAGTCGACCTGACCGGCCATCAGGGCGTTGAGGGCCGGTCCGGTGCCCTTGTAGGGAACCTCGGTCGGCTTGACGTCCAGGATCGAGCCGAGCAGCAGGCAGGTCGTGTAGGAGACCGAGCCGACGCCGGCATGCGCCATGTTGAGGGTGGCGGAGTTCGCCTTCAGCTGCTTGGTGAACTCGCTCAGATCCTTGGCCGGGAAATCCTTCTTGGCGAGGATCAGGATCGGCGTGCCGGCGGCGACGCCGATCGGCTCGAAATCGGTGACGGGATCATAGGCGAGGTTCGGATAGAGCGGCACCGCGGCGGCGTGGGTGCCCATGTGGCCCATGATGACCGTGTAGCCGTCGTTGGCGGCCCGCTTCGCCCGGGTGGCGCCGGTGGTGCCGCCCGCCCCGGTGACGTTCTCGATGATGATCTGCTGGCCGAGCGTCTTCGACATGTGGTCGCCGACGATGCGGGCGACCACGTCGGTCGGGCCGCCGGCCGCGAACGGCACGATCATGGTGACGGGGCGGGCCGGATATCCGTTCGCCCCCTGCGCGAAGGCCGCGCCGGCGCTGGCGAGAAGGCATCCGGCGGCGAGCAGGGCCGTCAACTTGCGCACAGACATGACTGACTCCTTGTTGCGTTCCTCTGGGTCGGCTTTTCAGGCTTGAAACCACTTCGAGATCAAAACCGGCAGTGAACGGCAGTGTCCGATGCCGGCACATGCCACCGCGGCCTGCGGCGGCGCAATTCTGCTTTTGATCTAGGAAATTCGCGGTCGCGACCGCTTCACACCGATTGGTAGAGAATCGCGGCCGGCGCGGCCCATGCGGCAGGCTGTCGCAGGTGAGGTTCGCGCCCGCCCACGCCCGGCGCCGCCCAAGAGCGGAACCGGAGACTCGCATCCGTCCTCGCACATGCAAAAAGCGCCGCGGCAGGGCCGCGGCGCTTGCGTGTCGTGCTCCGGTCGGCGGGCCGAAGCCCGGATCCGGATCAATCCTCGACGAAGACCTCCTCGCGCTTGGCGCGGATCATCGGCAGCAGCGCGATGACGAGGAGCAGCGTGGCGAGCGCCAGCAGGCCGGCCGAGATCGGCCGGGTCACGAACGTGGTCGGGTCGCCGCGGGCGATCAGCATGGCGCGGCGGAGGTTCTCCTCCATCAGCGGGCCGAGGACGAAGCCGAGCAGCATCGGGGCCGGCTCGAAGTCGTGCTTGGCGAGCCAGTAGCCGACCAGCCCGAACGCCGCCGTCATCAGCACGTCGAAGGGCGAGTTGTTGATGGAGTACACGCCGATGCAGCAGAAGATCATGATCGCCGGATAGAGCATCCGGTACGGCACCCGCAGCAGGCGCACCCACACGCCGACCAGCGGCAGGTTGATGACGACCAGCATGGCGTTGCCGATCCACATCGAGGCGATCATGCCCCAGAACAGCTCGGGCTGCTTGGTCATCACCTGCGGGCCCGGGACGATGCCGTGGATCGTCATGGCGCCGACCATCAGGGCCATCACGGCATTCGGCGGGATGCCGAGGGTGAGGAGCGGAATGAACGACGTCTGCGAGGCGGCGTTGTTGGCGCTCTCCGGCGCGGCGACGCCCTCGATGGCGCCGCGGCCGAAACGCGACGGGTCCTTGGCCACCTTCTTCTCGAACGTGTAGGCCGCGAAGGCCGCGATGACGGCGCCGCCGCCCGGCAGGATGCCGAGGATGGAGCCGAGCATCGTGCCGCGGCCGATCGCCGGGGCGCAGGCCTTGAGGTCGGGCCAAGTCGGCATCAGGCCGGTGAGCTTGGCCTTGACGACGTCGCGCGACGAGGTGTGCTCGAGGTTGCGCATGATCTCGGCGAAGCCGAACACGCCCATGGCGACCGTGACGAAGCCGATGCCGTCGGCCATCTCGGGGATGTCGAAGGACATGCGCGACTGGCCGGTCTCGATGTCGGAGCCGATCATCGACAGCATCAGGCCGAGCAGGATCATGCACAGCGCCTTGACGACCGAGCCCTTGGCGAGCACGACCGCGAAGATCAGGCCGAGCACCATCAGCGAGAAGTACTCGGCCGGGCCGAACAGCAGCGCCACCGAGGTGAGCGGCGCGCCGAGCGCCGCCACCAGCACGGTGGCGACGCAGCCGGCGAAGAACGAGCCGATCGCCGCGATGGCGAGCGCCGGGCCGGCGCGGCCCTGCAGCGCCATCTGGTGGCCGTCGAGGGTGGTCACCACCGAGGCGGCCTCGCCCGGGATGTTGACCAGGATCGACGTGGTCGAGCCGCCGTACTGCGAGCCGTAATAGATGCCGGCCAGCATGATGAGGGCGCCGACGGGCGGCAGCCCGAAGGTGATCGGCAGCAGCATGGCGATGGTCGCCAGCGGCCCGACGCCGGGCAGAACCCCGATCAGGGTGCCGACGATCGTGCCGAGCATGCAGAAGCCGAGATTGGCGGGCGAGAAGGCCACGCCGAAGCCGAGTGCGAGATTCGCGAGCAGATCCGTCATGTCAGGAAACTCTCGAGTCTGTGACGCGCGCGCGCGCTCAGCGGAAGTTCAGGAAGGTCGAGAAGGAGAGGTTCGGCGACGGCCAGAGCTGCAACGGCAGGCTCAGCGCGATCGGGAAGACCAGGATGCAGAACGCCGTGAGCACGGCGGCCCAGATCAGCGTCTCGATCCAGCGCACCTCGGAGCTGCCGGCCGCCACCGTGACGATGCTGAGATAGCTCGCGATGACCAGACCGAACTGGCGAATCGTCACGGCGAACAGAAGCGTGCCGAGCGTGATGAACAACGGTCCGCGCCAGGCGTAGCGCTCGAGGCCGGGGCCCTGGGCGAACATGCCGACGATCATGACGATCAGGCTGAGCGTGGCGAGCACGGAGGCGAAGATGCGCGGGCCGGTGCCGGGACCGAAGGCGAAGCCGCGGGTGCCGGGCAGATCGCTGCCGGCCCACAGCATGAACAGCGCGAGCCCGAACAGCACGAGGCCGCCGTAATAGTCGCGCGGATCGCGAACCGGCCATCGCAGCAGCAGAAGCGCCGCCGCGAAGGCGACCAGCGCGATGCCGGTGAACAGCAGGACGTCGGCGATCAGCGGTGATGCGGCCGGGGTCCGGAAATAGCCGCCGATCGCGAGGAGGCCGATCAGCAGCGGCGCCACGACCGACATCACGGTTCGTTTCTGTTCGACGGATCCCTGCGACGACGCTTGTACGCCCTCGGACATCAAACCCTCCATGCTCGCTCGAGGAGACACCACCCGCCGAAAGTCGACGTCTCCTACCATAAGGCCGCAGGCGGCAGGAAGCACACGATGGCCGTTTTGTGAATTGCGGAAGCAAAATAATACGAGGCCGAATCGGCCCCTCCGCCGACGCGGATGCAGCAATTGTCGGATCAAGTCGCCGATTCCATCCGTCACGGTCACGGCCGATCACGCTGTCCGGCGCGGTCCAGCCGATAATATGCATGCCCGAACGGCGTCTCCTGCATTGCGCTTCAAAGGTTATCGCACCGCACCATACACCTGCCCCGAACAGCAACCCTGAGATCAGGAGCGCGCGCGAGACGCGAGTCCGACGCGGATCGTGGAACGAGGCGTTTCTCGTCGCGAAACACCGACGCGAAACTGATCCGCCGCGGCACGGTGCGCCGCCTCCGGACCGGCCGACCGCGCCGTCCGGGTGGCGGCGGCGCCACTGTGTATGCAAAGGAGACGGGTCGGTGCCGCCGCGCGCCGTGGAGCTCCGTCGCCGGCCTGCCCGACGACGGTGGCCCGGGGAACACGCGCCGAACGCGGGCCGCGAGCCGTCGGTCCATCGAAGGGCCGCGCGCATCGCCCCTCCGGCGAACCCGCCCGGTGGATCGTTGCCGATTCGGCGCACCCGACGGACGTTCGTGGCCGGCTGGCCGTCACGGCGTTCCGTGGCTCTTCCGTTGCGGTCGCGACGTCCCTATATTGAGCGAGCCGGCTTGCCGGCTATGGCGATAAATGGCCGTCGTAATAAACCTTTCGGACCCGGGGGCGGTACCCGGCGCCTCCACCCGAGCCCAGCCGCGGCCGTCAGGCCGCGACCACTGGGCTCCGGCGGGGGCGAAACAGGATCGACGAGGGCGTAAAGGACGCGCTTTTGCCCGGCATGGTTCCGCCGTTATCGGGCCACTGCAATAGTTGCCAACGACAACTATGCTCCGGTTGCTCAGGCCGCGTAAGCGGCTTGAAAGACCGATCTTCAAGCCCTGACGGGTAGCACCGGCAGGCGGGGTTCGGAGGCACCTGGCAACAGAAGCCTCCACTTCCTTTCTCCACCGTTGCTCTCTTTTTCGACCGGCGCTTCGGCGCGATGCGCCCGCGCGCGACCGGCACTCTCTCGCGCCGCGCGCTCACAACGGCCGGTGCGCGTCGTGTCGGGCCGCCGACCTGGCCGACGGGGCGCCGCGACGGGGCGCCGCTGTGGAGGCCCATCGGGGGTGCGGCCCGCGCGGGTGGCGTTCGGGCGCCGCGACGCCTACGATGCGGCGAGTCGAGGGCGCCCGAAGGTTCGACATGCCGACCGATTACATCCGTTACGACATCCTCACCCAGAACGCGCTGCGCGGCGTCGTGCGCACCGTCCTGGCGGACGCCGCCGCGAAGGGGCTGCCGGGCGAGCACCATTTCTACGTCAGCTTCGACACCCGGGCGCCCGGCGTGAAGCTGTCGCCGCGGCTGCTCGCCCAGTATCCGACCGAGATGACGATCGTCCTGCAGCACCAGTTCTGGGACCTCACCGTGACCGAGGACGGCTTCGAGGTCGGCCTCTCGTTCAACGGGATCCCGGAGCGGCTGGTGGTGCCGCTGACTGCCGTGAAGGGCTTCTTCGATCCGTCCGTCCAGTTCGGGCTCGAGTTCGCGGTCCAGTCGGAGCTCGAGGGCGAGGAGCCGGAGGACGAGGCGAACGAGACCGCCGCCAAGGCCCCGACCGCCCTGCGGCCCGCCGTGCAGAAGCGCACGCCGCCGCCGGCGCCGGAGCCGCTGCCGGCCCCCGCCAACCCGACCGCCGACGCCGGCGACCCGCCGCCCGACAAGCCGGCCGGTGGCGGCGAGGTGGTGCGGCTCGACCGCTTCCGCAAGAAATAGACGTCCCACGCGGCTCCGCCGGTGGCGCCGGCCGCACCGGTCGCTCGCGTGCCCGTCGCGGGCGGAACCATCGACCGTGGGCGGGTCTTCCGTCGGGTCAGGAGGGCGCCATGACCGCTGCACGCACCGAGCCCAACGCCAAGTCCGGATCATCGCCCGGAACCGACTCCGGCACCTCGTCCGGCACCGCATCCCCTGCCCCGTCCGGCCCAACCCGGACCGAGACTGACACGTTCGGCCCCATCGCGGTCCCGGCCGATCGCTATTGGGGCGCCCAGACCGAGCGGTCGCGCCGCAACTTCCGCATCGGCGAGGAGCGCATCCCGCTGCCGCTGATCCGGGCGCTGGCGCGGGTGAAGCGGGTCGCGGCCGACGCCAATCGCGAGCTCGGCCTGCTGTCGCCCGAGATCGCGCAGGCGATCGTCGCGGCCGCCGACGAGGTCGTGGCCGGCCGCTTCGACGACCACTTCCCGCTGGTCGTCTGGCAGACCGGGTCGGGCACCCAGACCAACATGAACGTCAACGAGGTGATCGCCAACCGGGCGAACGAGCTTTTGGGTGCCGGGCTCGGCGCCAAGGCGCCCGTGCATCCCAACGATCACGTCAACATGAGCCAATCGTCCAACGACAGCGTGCCGACCGCCATCCATGTCGCCGCCGTCGCGGAGATCGCCGAGCGCCTGCTGCCGGCGCTGGCGCATCTCGAGGCCGCCCTGGAGGAGAAGGCGACCGCCTTCGAGCCGATCGTCAAGATCGGCCGCACCCACCTGCAGGACGCGGTGCCGCTGACGCTCGGCCAGGAGTTCTCCGGCTACGCCGCGCAGATCGGCTCGGCGGTGGCGCGCATCGAGACGGCGCTGCGCGAGCTCTACCCGCTCGCCCAAGGGGGCACCGCGGTCGGCACCGGCCTCAATGCACCGGCCGCTTTTCCAGATCTCTTCGCGCGCAAGATGGCGGCCCTCACGGGCCGTCCCTTCACCAGCGCACCGAACAAGTTCGAGGCGCTCGCCGCGCACGACGCCGTGGTCTTCGTGCACGGCGCCATCGCGGCGGCCGCGACGGCCCTGTTCAAGATCGCCAACGACATTCGCCTGCTCGCCAGCGGGCCGCGCTCCGGCCTCGGCGAGATCGTGCTGCCCGAGAACGAGCCCGGCTCGTCGATCATGCCCGGCAAGGTCAACCCGACGCAGAGCGAGGCCGTGACCATGGTCTGCTGCCAGGTCTTCGGCAACCAGACCACCATCACCACGGCGGCGAGCCAGGGCCATTTCGAGCTGAACGTGTTCAAGCCGGTGATCGCGCTCGCCCTCCTCCAGTCGGTGCGGCTGATCACCGACGCGGCGCGCTCCTTCGCGGACAACTGCGTCGTCGGCATCCGGGCGAACGAGAGTCGGATCGCCGACCTGATGAGCCGCTCGCTGATGCTGGTGACGGCGCTTGCCCCGTCGATCGGCTACGAGAAGGCCGCGGCGATCGCCAAGGCCGCGCATGCGAGCGGCACGACGCTGCGCGAGGAGGCGATCCGGCTCGGCCACGTCACGGCCGAGGAGTTCGATCGGATGATCGAGCCGCGCGCGATGACTCGGCCGGACTGACGGCACGCTCCGCATCGGCGTGAGCTGCCGGGTCTCTCGACCCGGCCGCGGGGACGGTGCACGCTTGCGCGACATCACCCGACCGGCATCACCCGACCGCGACGCGAAGCACAGAAACAAATCGTCCGGAATGCCGTATAGTCGCCGGGTCCGTCGCGAGTCTCGCGCGGGCCCCCCTCCTTTCGGTCGCTCCCCTTCGGCGCCTCTCCGCCGGACCGGATCGGCCGGACAGACCCCCGAAAGGAGACCGCCATGGGCGAAATCGTCAATCTGCGCAAAGTGCGAAAACGCAAGGACCGCGAAGAAGCGGCGGAACGCGCGGGGCAGAACCGTGTTCTTCATGGGATGCCGAAGGCGGAACGGACGGTGCTCGCGGCCCGGAAGGACAAGGCGGATCGCACGCTGGACCAGCATCGCCTCGAGACGGGAGAGGGTGAATGAAGTCCCCAGTCGTGAAGCGCTCGATCGTGATCGCCGGTCACAAGACGAGCGTCAGCCTCGAAGACGCCTTCTGGAAGGCGCTCAAGGAGATCGCCAGCGCTCGGCACGTCACGCTCTCCGATCTGGTGTCGACGATCGATTCCGAACGCCGTCACGGCAATCTCTCGTCGGCGATCCGCCTGTTCGTGCTCGACCACTATCGTACCGGTGGCGCCGGCAGCGGCTCCGGCAGCGGCGGCCACGAGACGAGCGAGCGACCGGCCGCGTCGGCGATGCGGGCGAGCTGATCAGCTCGGCGCGATTTTCCGCGAGACGACTCTCGCGGTCACGAGATACCTCGATCTGACGATCCCTGCCTCGGTCCGCGGACCGAGGCGGTGATCGCCTCCGCGTCTCACTGAAAATTGAAGAGCTGCATCAGCGATCGCACCGGGGACGGAGCCGCGGGTTGCGGCTGCGCCTGTGCGCTGGACGGCCGGGCCGGCCTAACCGCCCCGGGCGCCCCTGCGGACGTCTGACCGGCGGTGCCCGATCCGGTCTCTCCGGCCGGAGCCGCCGAGCGGACCGGCTGGGTCCGAATCTCGACGGGCGGCGGCAGAGCCGGGGCGGCATCGCCGGTCGGTCGCGGCGGGACGGCTGATGCGGCCGGTCCCGGCGTCGGCACGCTCGGCTGGGTCGCCGGCGGAGGCGCCGGCCGCGACGGTGCGCCCGAGGACGACACCCCGGCGGTCGACGCCGGCGCGCGTGGCGAGGCACTGGCCGTCGACGCCGGATCGCTTTCGGGCCGAGAACCATCCGGCCGACCGACCGGTCGCGCCACCGCCTCGCGAGCCCCTGCGTCACGCGCAACTGCGTCACGCATCACTGCGTCACGGGCGGCCGCCTCGCGGGCCACCGCCTCCCTGGCCTCGCGGGCGACACGCTCGCGCTCCCGCGCCGCCGCCTCGCGGGCGAGACGATCACGCTCGGCCCGCTCCTGTCGCTCCTTCTCCATCCGGGCACGCTCCGCCTCGGCCAGCGCCTCGCGACGCTTCGCCTCGCGCTCGGCAACCTCCAGCCGCTTCGCCTCCTGCTCGACGGTACGCAGCGTCACCCAGGTCACCAGCGCCGTGGTGTCGACGGTGCGCTTCGGCGCCGCCCACGGCCCGCGCAGCGCGATGCCGAGCTCGGGCCGGCGGCCGCCGGGCGCGTCGTCGCGCCCCGGTCCGACGAGGGTGATGCGCGCGTCGAGCGCGTCGGCGGCGAGATCGAGGCCGGCCGTGAGCTTGACGTCGGTCCCGTCCGCGGTCGTCTCCATGGGTCCGAGCCGCACCCGGCCGTCGACCACCGAGACGGCGCCGCCCGCCTTGGCGACCGTCAGCCGGCCGCCTTCGAGCGCCGGGCCGAGCCAGCCGGCGAGGCGCTCCAGCGGCAGGCCGCGCTCGACCGCCGCGATGCCGGCGTCGACCGCCTTGGGGTCGAGCCCGGCGAGCTGCACGTCGGTGACCGTGACGGCGCCGCTGCCGTGCAGGGCGCCGACCAGCGCGGCCGGGCTGAGGCCGATACCGTCGAGCTCGGCCGAAACCGACACGCGGCCGGCGGCCGGCGGGGTCTTTCCCGACCCGGGAACCAGGGCGGCGAGATCGGCGTCGGCGAGCGCGAGGCGGGTGCGCAGCGACAGGCCCATCGGCACCTGCCGCAGCTCGGCATCGAGCGACAGGCCGCCGTCGGCGAGCCGCCCCCGCGCCTCCTCGACCGCCACGGCGAAACCATCGAAGCGCACGGCGGTGCGCAGGTCGCGGGCGACCAGGCCGGGCAGCAGAACGGCGCGGCCGGCCTCGATCTCGACCCGGCCGAACAGGTCGGCGAAGCCGGGCCGGCCGAACGGCTCGGCCGACCACGGCGCGGCATCGCGGCCGGCGGGGGTGGCCGGGCGTCGGGCCGCGCCCGCGAGCGCCGCGACGAGCGGCGCCATGTCGAGATCGCTGGTCGCGATGCGACCCGTCACGGCGCGCGGCTCGGACAGATGCAGACCGAGATGCCCCTTCAGGCTCGCCCCGGCGAGCCGGCCGGCGAGGTCGTCGAGCCGCAGGTCCGGCCCCGACAGGGTCAGACGGGTGTGCAGCGACAGCGGCACCGGGCCGGCCCCGGCCGGCACGAGGAGTCGCGCGTCGGAGGCCGTGACGGTCACCTCGGCGCGGCCGGATGGGCCGTCGGCCTCGCGCCGGCCGCTGCCGGTCGCCGACACCCACAGACCGCCGGAGGCGACGTCGAGCTTGCCCGTCACCTCGCCGTCGAGCCGGCCGCCGCCGGACAGCGCGACCGTCGCCGGGCGTTGATCGAGCGCCACCAGCCGGTCGAGCCCGGTGAGGGCGGCGAGCGCGGCGCCTTCCTTGGCCTCCACGCTGCCGTCGAGCCGGACCTGGGCCTTGGTCGGATCGGCCGGATCGCCGGTGGCGCCGGCCGTCAAAGCCAATCGGATGGTGCCGAGCCGGCCGTCGACCGACAGGCTCGCCGTCGACCGCTTGGCGTTCGGCGCGACCGGATCGTGCAGGGCCGGCGCGACGTCGAGGCGGGCGCGCAGCTCGGCGGCGCCCAGTGCGGCGGCGTAGCGGCGCAGCGCGCGGGCCTGCTCGGGCGCGACCTCGTCCAGGAGTCCGAGCAGCGCGTCGGTGCGCGGCGCCTTGACGTCGAGCGTGACGGCGCCCTGCGGGGCCGTGATCGAGGTGTCGATGCGGCCGGCGCCGGCGAGCGTCGCGCCGCGCAGGTCGCCGACCGCGAGGCGCTCGATGGTCAGCCCGTCCTTGCCGTAGCCGACCCGCGCCTCGACCCGCTCCGCCGCGATGCCGCCCCAGGCGACCTTGCCGGCCGCCACCCCGATCGTCGCCTCGCCGGGCCAGCCGATCCGGCTGCCGGCAAAGGCCTCGCCGACCAAAGCGACGGCGCCTTCGAGATCGACCTCGGCCGATCGGACATCGGCCTCGAGCCGCGACGGCGTTCCGGACGCGGCGCGCGTGTAGGCGACGCGGCCCTCGACGGTCTTGCGGTCGATGGCGAGCGACAGGCCGTCGACCGCGATGCGGTCGCGGTCGAGCGCCACGTCGCCCTTGGCGCGCAGCACGCCGAGCGGCCTGTCCTTGCCGGTCTCGGCGCGCCCCTCGATCCAGGCGCCGAGCGCCCGCGGATCGCTCGATTCGAGACTCACCGGGCCGGCGAAGGCGAGGTCGGGGCCGCTCGAACGCAGCATGCCGGCGAGGCGAAGCTGGGTGAGGCCCGGGAGGCGCAGCTCGACGCCGTCGAGCGTGAGGCCCTCGGCGGTGGTCGCCAGCCGGCCCCGGATGGTCTGATACGCCGTGCCGCCGACGACGAGCTGGTCGACCTCCAAGGTCGCCGCGACCGGCATCGGCGGCGCGATGGCGCTGGTGAACCGACGGAGCGCATCCGGCCCCGCCGCCGGTTGCCCCGCAGCCGCGGAGGCGACGCCATCGAGGCGATCCAGGTCCACATGGCGGCCGACGACGGATAGATCGAGCCGCGGGAAGCGGCCGAGCACCAGGTCGGCCGACCCGGCGAGCCGGACGGCGCGCTCCTCCGCCCCGTAGGTCACCTCGGCCTGGGCCAGCTTCACGCGCGACGGCGTCGCTTCGACCTTGCCGGCGACGCGCCACGGCTCGCGGGGGCGGCTCGCGGCGACGCCGAGCGGCGCGCCGGCGGGCCGCGACAGCGCGAGGTTGCCCTCGTAGCGCGGGCTTCCGGCGAGCCACAGCGTGCCGTCGGTCTCGACCGCGAAGGGCTGGTCGAGCGGATCGACATTGAGGCGCAACCGCACGCCGCCGTCGGCGCCCGCCCGGCCGGCGCCGACCCGCACCCCGTAGACGCGGCCGCCGGTGACGAAGGCGCCCTCGCCGCGCAGCGGCCCGGCGAGCGAGCGCAGGTCGCCCTTGAACGAGACGGTGTCGAGCGTGACGGTGCCGCCGGTCGCCGGATCGGCCAGCACGGCGCGGCCGTTCTCGACGACGAGACGCTCGACCGACAGGACATCGGGATCGAAGCCGGAGGGCAGCGCGCCGCCGCGCGCGCGGCCGCCGGCGTCGAGCGACAGATCGAGCTGCGGCGAGTCGAGGGTCAGCTCGGAGACCTTCCACTCGCCGCGCATCAGCGCGCCCAGCGCCAGCTCCACCCGCATGCCGCGGGCGCTCATCCGCACCCCGCCGGTGGCGAGCGCGACGCTCTTCAGGTCGAGCGAGGGGGTCGGCAGCAGGCGGACGTCGATCGGCCCGGTGATGGCGACCGGCGTGCCCACCGCGCGGGTCGCCTCCGCCTCGATGCTGTCGCGAAACCCGTCCCAGTCGACGAAATGCGGCCCGACCAGCGCCGTCACCAGCGCCAGGATCATCGCCACTGCCAGGCCGAGAAGGGTGGTCTGCACCGAAAGCGCTCCGGACCGCTGCCCGGGGACGTCCCGCTCACGGCGCGACAGCGTCGCCGCCGTCCGGACATCGCGACCGCCGTCGCTGCATACCGCTGCAGCGAAAAGCGCCGTCGCGCGTCCCGGAGTCGAGGAGCCCCCGAACTCGAACTCTCGCGGGAATCAGCGGCGATTATATGTCGCCACGGCACTTTACCGGCAAGCGTTGCGGCACATTGGTGGGGAAGCGCGGCCGCGTGTCCCGGGCGCGGCGCCAAGCGCCGCGAACCGGGACCCAGGGCGATCAGGCAAGGAATCCGCCCCGGCGCCTTCCGAGCCGCCGGTTGTGCGGCCCCTGGACCCCGGCTCTGCGGCGCCTCGGGCCTGTGGCCAGATGCGCCTTGTCCGGGGCACGAGGCTGCGAGTCGGGACGGCGGCCTCGACCAAGACGATGCGCCGTCGTCCGCGATCTCACGTCTGCGACACGAGGTCCGCCGGCACGATCTTGCCCGGATTCATCAATCCGGCCGGGTCGAGCGCGTGCTTGATCGCCGCCATGGCGGCCAGCGCCGGGGCGCCGAGCTCGGCCTTCAGGTATTTCATCTTGCCCTGCCCGACGCCGTGCTCGCCCGTGCAGGTGCCGTCCATGGCGAGCGCGCGCTCGACCAGCCGCTCCAGCAGCGCCTTGGCGCGCTTGACCTCGTCGGCGTCGTCCATGTCGACCAAGAGGCCGAGATGGAAGTTGCCGTCGCCGACATGGCCGACGATCGGCGCGACGAGGTTCGACGCGGCGATGTCCTCCTGGGTCGCCACCACGCATTCGGCGAGGCGCGAGATCGGCACGCAGACGTCGCTCGCCACCGACTTGGTGCCGCGACGAAGCGCGCCGGCCGCCCAATAGGCGTCGTGCCGGGCCTGCCACAGCCGGGTGCGGTCCTCGGGCCGGGTCGCCCAGTCGAACGGCCCGCCGCCGTGCTCCTGCGCGATGTCGCCGAACTGCGCCGCCTGCTCGGCGACGCCGGCCTCGCTGCCGTGGAACTCGACCAGCAGCAGCGGGACCTCCGGCAGGTCGAGCTTCGAGTAGGCGTTGACGGCCTTCACCTGGAGCTGATCGAGCAGCTCGATGCGGGCGACCGGGATGCCGGTCTGGATCGTCGTGATCACTGTGTTGCAGGCCGCCTCGACGGTCGGGAACGGGCAGATGCCGCCGGCGATCGCCTCCGGGATGCCGTGCAGCTTCAGGGTCAGCTCGGTGATGATGCCGAGCGTTCCCTCCGAGCCGACGAACAGCCGGGTGAGGTCGTAGCCGGCGGCCGACTTCTTGGCCCGCGTGCCGGTGGTCATCAGCTCCCCGTTGGCCAGCACCACCTTCAGGGCGAGGGTGACGTCCTTCATGGTGCCGTAGCGCACCGCGTTGGTGCCCGAGCAGCGGGTCGCCGCCATGCCGCCGAGCGCCGCGTCGGCGCCGGGATCGAGCGGGAAGAAGAGGCCCTGGTCGCGCAGATACTCGTTGAGCTGCTTGCGGGTGACGCCGGGCTCGACCACCACGTCGAGATCCTCGGCATGGACGGCCAGCACCTTGTTCATGTCGCGGGTGTCGACGCAGATGCCGCCGAACGGCGCGTTGACCTGGCCTTCCAGCGACGTGCCGGTGCCGAACGGGACGATCGGAACGCCGGCGGCCGCGCAGATGCGCACGATCTTTTGAACATCGGCCGTGCATTGCGGAAACACGACGGCATCGGGCGCCTCGCTGGGCAGCCAGCTCGCCATGTTGCCGTGCTGCTCGCGGGTGGCCGCCGCCGTGGTGAGGAGGCTCGGGCCGAATTCCTGCGCCAGCGTGGCGATCACGGACTCGACGGCGGAACGCGACGGCCGGACCGAAGCCGGCGCCGCGGCCGGGTGGGCAAGCGAAGTCATGGACGGTCAAACGCCTTTTCGGGTGTGCGGTGCAGCGTCGCAAAGCGGACACGGGCTCGCGACTTCGTCATGATTCGCTGCCATACTGGATTTATGAACATCATGCTCGACCATGCCGACCTGAAGCCGGTGTTCTTCGCTCCGTTCGTCTCGTCCGTCATGCGGGTCGAGCCGGACTGGATCGACTACAACGGCCACCTCAACATGGCCTATTACAACGTGCTGTTCGATCGCGCCGCCGACGAGGTCCTGGCGCTGATCGGCGCCGGCACCGACTATGTCGACCGGCAGCGCCATTCGTATTACACGGCCGAGACCCACGTGCGCTACCTGCGGGAGCTGAAGGCCTCCGACGCGGTGCGCGCAACCTTCCAGCTCCTCGACCACGACGCCAAGCGGCTGCACTATTTCGAGCAGCTTTTCCACGCCGACGAAGGCTGGATGGCCGCCACCCTGGAGGTGATGGCCCTGCACGTCGACATGGACGCGGCCCGCGCCGCCCCGGCCCCGCCCCTGATCGCCGCCCGCCTCGCCGAGATGAAGGCCTCGCACGCCATGCTGCCCCGCCCCGAGGCGGCCGGCCGCCGCGTCGCCATGCCGGCGCGGGTGTAGGCGCAGAGGACTACTCGCCGTCCGACGTTCGCCGCGTCGTTACCTCTCCCCGCGTGCGGGGAGAGGTCGACATTCGCGCGCCCAGCGCGGATGTCGGGTGAGGGGGCGTCGCCGCGAGTCTCTGCTTTGCGGAAGCGCCCCCTCACCCGTCTCGCCGCTGCGCGGCGAGCCAACCTCTCCCTGCGCGCGGGGAGAGGGAACCCTCCCGGTGCCGCCAGCCTGCATCGAGCCGTTCTTGTGCCGGGCAACCCGCCGTGGTTTAACGCCGATGTCGTCGGTGCCTCCACCCGGAGGTGAAACGGGAACACGGTAAGGACGTCCTCCGATCCGGACACGTTCGAAACCGCGGCTGCCCCCGCAACTGTGAGCGGAGCTCCTCGTCCGAACGCCACTGGCCGCTGCGGCCGGGAAGGCGGACGAGACCTGATCCGCGAGCCAGGAGACCGGCCGGCGACAGGCACGTTCGGTCGACGGTGGGTCGACGGAGGATTCCCCTTGAAGCTGTCCGCCGCGGCCCGCTCCGCCGTCGCCGACCCGCTCGCGCAGCGGGACCGCTCGCGCGACATGGTACGTGAAAACACCGCCCGCGACGCATCCCGCCGTCGGGCATTGGTGATCCTCACGCTGTCGGCGCTGGTCGCCGTGCTGGTGCTGCTGTCGCTCGGTCTCGGCTCGGTGCGGCTGTCGCCCACCGAGGTCGCGACCGCGCTGTTCGGCGGCGGCAGCGAGGAGAGCCGCATCATCGTCCAGGAGATCCGGCTGCCGCGGGCGATCCTCGGCGTCGCGGTCGGCGCCGTGCTGGGCCTCGCCGGCGCCGCCCTGCAGGGGTTGCTGCGCAACCCGCTCGCCGCGCCGGAGCTGTTCGGTGCGCCCCAGGCGGCGGCCTTCGGGGCCGTGCTGGTGATCGCCACCGGGCTCGCCGACGTGCTCTCCTTCGCGCTGCCGCTCGCCGCCATCGCGGCCGCCTTCGTCTCGGTGTTCGTGCTGCTGGCCGTCGCCGGCCGCAATGCGAGCCTGCTGCTGCTGATCCTCGCCGGGCTCGCGCTCTCCGCGCTGGCCGGGGCCGGCACGGCGCTGACCATGAATCTGGCGAAAAATCCGTTCGCGGCGTTGGAGATCTCGTTCTGGCTGCTCGGCTCGCTGGAGGACCGCAGCATGCGCCACGTGGCACTGGCGCTGCCCTTCGTGCTCGCCGGCGGCGCGCTCCTGCTGTCGCAGCGCCACGCCTTCCGGGTGCTGAGCCTCGGCGAGGAGACGGCCGCGAGCCTCGGTGTCGACGTCGCCCGCACGCGGCTTCTCGTGATTCTCGGCGTGGCGCTCGGGGTCGGCGGCTCGGTCGCGGTGTCGGGCACGATCGGCTTCATCGGCCTCGTCGGGCCGCATCTCGCCCGCCCGCTGGTCGGCCCCGATCCGGCCCGCCTGCTGGTGCCCAGCGCGCTGCTGGGCGCCGCGCTGCTCACCGCCGCCGACATCGCGGTGCGGCTGCTGCCGGCCACCACCAGCGTGCGGGTCGGCGTGCTCACCGCGCTGATCGGCGTGCCGTTCTTCCTGTGGCTGATCGTGCGCGAGCGGCGCTCGCTCGGCGGAGGCGTGTCGTGACCGCGCCCTATCTGGTCGCCGAGGAACTGACGGTCGCGGTCGGCGGACGCGACGTGATCACGACCCTGTCGGTGGCGTTGCCGCGCGGACAGCTCGTCGCCCTGGTCGGCCCCAACGGTGCCGGCAAGACGACGCTGTTGCGCGGGCTCGCCGGCCTCGTGGCCTCGCGCGGGGAGCTGACGGTCGGCGGCGAGGCCGTGGCGTCGCTGGCGCCACGTGAGAGAGCGAAAAGGTTCGCGTACCTGCCGCAGGGGCACGTGGTGCACTGGCCGCTGCCGGTGCGCGACGTGGTCGCGCTCGGTCGTTATCCGCACGGCGCCGTCGATCCGGCGCGACTGTCGCGCGGCGACGCCGAGGCGGTGGCCCGCGCCATGCGGATCGCCGATCTCGACGCGCTCGCCGACCGTCCCGTCACCGCATTGTCCGGCGGCGAGAAGAGCCGCGTCGCGCTCGCCCGCATGCTGGCCGTCGAGGCGCCCGTGGTGCTGGCCGACGAGCCGGTCGCCTCGCTCGATCCCTATTATCAGCTCGAGGTGCTCGGCCTTCTGCAGCGCACCGCGCGCGCCGGCGCGCTCGTCCTCGTCGTGACGCACGATCTCGGCCTCGCGGCCCGCTTCGCCGACCGCGTGCTAGTGCTCGCCGCTGGCCGCCTGGTGATCGACGGCGCGCCCGAGGCGGCGCTCGGCGAAGGCCCGCTCGCCGACGTCTTCCGCATCACGGCCTGGCGCGGCGGCGCCGCCGACCAGCCGGTCGTGGTGCCATGGTCGGCGGTGTGATGCTGCTGCTCGGACATCGGCGCATGACTGCGTGGCTTTCCCCCCACCCCCGGCGCGCTCCGCGCGCCAAAGCCCTCCCCGCCATTCGCAAGGGCGAATGGGGGGAGGGGAGTCGATCGATCTCGACGGTCATCGGGCTGGGCGCCTCGGCTCCCCTCCTCCCATGTGCGCCAGCACATGGCGGGGAGGGGTCGGGGGTGGGGGGCCTGCAGCGTCTCCACAGCCTCCGTCGTTCATGGTCCGGAGCGGGTCTCGCAGCCTCGCTCCTCCTCGTCGCCCTCGTGCCGGCCGCCGCCGAGCCGCCGAAAAAAATCGTCTCCCTCAATCTGTGCACCGATCAGCTGCTGCTCAGCCTGGCCGATCCTGATCAGATCGCGGGCCTGAGCCCCTATGCGCGTGATCCGACACTGTCCTGGGCGGCCGCCGAGGCGGCGCGGTTCCCGATGATGTCGGGCGGCGCCGAGGATGCGATGATGCTCAAGCCCGATCTCGTCGTCGCCGGCCGCTTCGAGCGGCGGGCGACCCGCGAGCTCTTGGCGCGGCGCGGCCTGAGGGTCGCCGACTTCGACATCGTCCGCTCGATCGACGAGGCGAAGCGGCAGATCGCCCGGATGGGCGCGCTCGTCGGGCATCCGGAGCGTGCGGAGGCCCGGATCGCGGCGATCGACGCGGCGGTGGTGCGGCTGCGCGCGGTCGCGACCCGCAAGGGGCTGCGCGTGCTCGCGGTGTCGCGCCGCGGCTGGATTCCCGGCGCCGACAGTCTCACGAGCTCGCTCCTGGCGGAGGCAGGGCTGATCAATGCGGCATCCGAGATGGGCATCGCCACGGGCGGATTCGCGACGCTCGAGCAGATCGTCGCGACCAAGCCCGACCTCGTGCTGGTCGCCTCGGACCTGACGACGGCCGAGGACCAGGGCCAGGCCTTTCTGCTGCATCCGGCGCTGCAGCGCCTCTATCCGCCGGAGAAGCGCATCGTCATCCCCGAGATGCTGACGATCTGCGGCGGCCCGATGCTGGCGGCGGGGCTCGATCGTCTCGCCGAGGCGCTGGCGCGTGACGCGCCCGGCCACGACTCGCGCGTCGCGCCCTGATCAGCTCTCGCGGGCGTCGACGGAGGGTGGCGTCAGCGTCGCCCAGCCCGAGTCGGCCGCCGGCGGCAGCGCCTCCTGCGTGGCTTTGTCGCGAAGCATGTGCGCCTTGGCGATCATGTGGGCCGAGACCGGCGCCGTCATGAACAGGAACAGCGCGATCAAGAGCTCGTGGAACGACAGGGCGTCGTGCTGCAGGTCGAACCACAGCATCGAGGCGATCAGCATCGCGCCGATGCCGAGCGTCGTCGCCTTGGTGGGCGCGTGCAGGCGGCGCATCAGGTCGGGCAGCGTCGCGAGACCGAGCGAGCCGACGAACAGGAAGACGGTGCCGACCAGAATCAGGCCGGTGACGACGATCTCGGACGCGGTGATCTGTGACAGGTCCATCGCGGGGCTCACTCGATCACGTTGCCGCGCAGCAGGTACTTGCAGAACGCCACGGTGGTGAGAAAGCCGACCATGGCGAACAGCAGCGCCGCCTCGAAATAGATCGCGGTGCCGTACCACACCCCCATCACGACGATCAGGGCGATGGCGTTGATCACCATGGTGTCGAGCGCCAGGATGCGATCGAGCACGTCCGGGCCGACGACGAGGCGGTACAGATTGAGCAATGCCGCGACGGCGATCGCCGCGAGCGCGATCATGCAGGCGATCTCGATCAGTCCGGTCATTCGAAGATCTCCTTCAGGCGGCGCTCGTAGCGGGTCTTGATCTGCTGCACCACGGCGTCCGGATCGGCGGCGTCCAGGCAATGCACGAGGATGCTGCGGCCGTCGGCGGAGAGGTCCGCCGAGACGGTGCCGGGCGTCATGGTGATGGTGCCGGCCAGCATCGTGATCGCTTCAGGCGTCTTCAGCGCGAGCGGCACCGTGACGAACACGGACTGCAGCGAGGCGCCGCGCCGGAACAGGATCAGCCGCGCCACCTCGATGTTGGAGACGACGATGTCCCAGGCGACCACGCCGATATAGGCCGCGATGGTGAGCGGGCGCTTGATCCTCGGCCGCTCCGGCCACCAGCAGGCCGTCCAGGCGGGAATCGCGAGGCCGAGCGCCGCGCCGAGCACGATGTTCCCGACCGAGATGTCGTTGGCGAGCCCGATCCAGACGATCGCGACGACGACGCTGAGCATCGGGTGCGGCAGCAGCCGTTCCCGCGTGGAGCGCGCGCTCATGGCCCGACCTCCCCGTCGGCGACGGCCGCGGCGGTGCGGGCCGGGAGCACGGCCCGGCGATAGGCAGCGGTGTCGAAGAGCTGCGCTGTCGTCGCCTCGAGCTCCGACGTCAGCGGGCCGGCGAACACGGACAGCAGCGCCGTGGCGGCGAGCAGCGCCGCGCAGATCGCGACGGCGAGGCGCGGCGGCGCCGCGGGGCGGTGATGCGCGCCGGGCTCGGCGTCGCCGTCGGGCCGCGCCGGAAGCGCCTTCCAGAACACGGTGCTGCCGGCGCGGGCGAAGCCGAGAATCACGATCAGGCTGGTGGCGAGCAGCACGGTCCACACCACGGCCGCGCCGGGCGCCGCCCCGCTCGCGTCGAGGATCAAGAGCTTGCCGAGGAAGCCGGAGAGCGGCGGCATGCCGGTGACGGCGATCGCGGCAGCGAAGAACAGGCCGGCGAGGAGCGCGGCCGCCGGCAGCGGCGGCGTCGCGGCGATACGGTCGACGGCGCGCCCGCGCAGCGGGCCGAGAAGGTCGACCAGCAGGAACAGCGCGGCGCCCGCGATCGTCGAGTGGACCAGATAATAGAGCCCGGCCGCGACGCCGCCCCGGTCGAACAGGCCGATCGCGACGAGCAGCGAGCCCATCGACCAGACGACGGCGAAGCAGGCCAGCGCCGAGAGCGTGCGGCTCGCCAGCACGCCGGCGGCGCCGATCACCAGCGTCGCCAGCGCGGCCGGCAGCACGAAGGGTGCGGCGAGATCGGCGAGCGCGCCGGCCTCGACGCCGAACACCAGCACGGAGACGCGCAGGATCGAATAGGCGCCGACCTTGGTCATGATCATGAACAGCGCCGCCACCGGGCCGGGCGCGGCGCCGTAGGCGCCGGGCAGCCACCAGTGCAGCGGCACCAGCGCGGCCTTCAGGGCGAACACCACGAGCAGCAGGAGGCCGCCGGTGCGCAGGATCGCGACGTCGCCCGGCGGCACGGTCGCCACCTTGTCGGCGAGGTCGGCCATGTTGAGCGTGCCGGTGACGGCGTAGATCAGGCCGACCGCGAACAGGAACAGGGTGGAGCCGGTGAGATTGATGGCGACGTAGCCGAGGCCGGCGGTGAGACGCCGCGCGCCGCCACCGTGCAGCATCAACCCGTAGGAGGCGATCAGCATCACCTCGAAGAAGACGAACAGGTTGAACACGTCGCCGGTCAGGAACGCGCCGTTCAGCCCCATCAGCTGGAACTGCAGGAGCGCGTGGAAGTGCCGCCCGCGCATGTCCCAGCCGCCGAGCGAATAAAGTGCGACGGCGAGGCCGAGACCGGCGGTGAGCACCAGCATGGTGGCGGAGAGCCGGTCGAGCACCAGCACGATGCCGAACGGCGCCGGCCAGTGGCCGAGATAGTAGGGCGCGACCGCCCCGTCGCGCGCCACCGCGTAGAGGCCGAGCGCGACGGCGAAGAGCGCTGCCGTCGCCCCGAGCGAGATGACGCGCTGCACGGCGCGGCGGCCGCGGAAGAACAGCACGAGCGCGGCGGCGACGAGCGCCGGGAGCGCGATCGGCAACACGATCGCGGCGGTCGCGGGCGAGGGCAGGGGCGGGGTCATACCGGCGCTCCTTGGTGCGCCGGGTCGGAGCGGCCGGGGTTCCCTCTCCCCGCACAGCGGGGAGAGGTGGCGTGCCGGCGCTCGGGGCACTTTGCTGCGATCGTCATCACGGCCGCTCTCCGGCGCGGTCGGTGACGGGGGCATCGTCGTCGCGCGTGCCGTCGACCCGGTCGGTGCCGGTCTCGAGATAGCCGCGCAGCGCCAGCACCACGACCAGGGCCGTCATGCCGAACGAGATCACGATCGCGGTCAGCACCAGGGCCTGGGGCAGCGGGTCGGTGTAGGCCGTCGCCGCCTTGTCGACGATGGGCGGCCGGTCGATCACCAGGCGGCCCATGGCGAACAGGAACAGGTTCACGGCATAGGAGAGAAACACGGTGCCGATGATCACCGGGAAGCTGTGCGCCCGGAGCAGCAGATAGACGCCGACGGCGGTGAGGATGCCGATCGAGGCGGCGACGAGACCCTCCATTCAGGCCTCCGTTCCGGCGAGCGGGGCCGGTGCGGCCGTCGCATTCTCGTGGGGCGGCGCAGGCGCGGCGGGCGCCTTGGCGGGCGGCGCGCGTTCGGCGCGGCGCTGCACCAGCGCGATGCGGGCGAGCGACAGCACCACGGTTCCGACCACGGCGAGGAACACGCCGGTGTCGAACAGCATCGCGGTGGCGAGCTCGATCTCGCCGATCAGCGGCACGTGGAAATAGCCGTAGGAGCTGGTGAGGAACGGTCGCGCGAAGGCGAGCGCGCCGAGCCCGGTCAGCCCGGCGACCAGCACGCCGGCGCCGATCAGCGCGTGGCCGTCGAAGCGGCGGCGCGACGCCGTCCAGTCGAAGCCGGAGGCCATGTACTGCATGATCAGCGCGATGGCGACGACCAGGCCGGCGATGAAGCCGCCGCCAGGAAGATTGTGCCCGCGCAGGAAGATGTAGACGCCGACCGTGAGGGCGAGCGGCAGCAGCGCGCGCGAGACGACGACCAGCACGGTCGGATGCGCGTCGGCCGCCTGGACGCCGTGCTTGAGCGTGTCGAGCCGGCGCGCCGCGGCGCCCTTCAGGGCGGTGTCGAGCAGCGCCACGATGGCGAGCGCCGCGATCGACAGCACGATGATCTCGCCGAACGTGTCGAAGCCGCGGAAGTCGACCAGGATCACGTTGACGATGTTGGTGCCGCCGCCGCCCGGCTTCGATTGCGCGACGTGATAGTCCGAGATCGTCGTCCCGTCGCGCGTCATCACGGCGAAGGCGAGCGCCGCCGCGCCGAGCCCGGCCGTGCCGGCGATCACGCCGTCGCGGACGAGGCGCCCGCGGCCGGCCGCGCGCGGCGTGCGCTTCGGCAGGAGCTCGAGGGCGAGCAGGAGCAGGATCGTCGCCACCACCTCGACCGTGATCTGGGTGAGGGCGAGGTCGGGCGCCGAGAACTGCAGGAAGGCGAGCGAGACGACGAGCCCGACCACGCTGGTGAGCACCAGCGTGAGCAGCCGGCGGCCGTGCACGGCCGGCACCGCGAGGCTCGCCGCCGCGAGCAGCACGAAGGCGACCACGGCCGGCAGCGACACGGGCAGCATGGGCCGTTCGCCCGGCGCATGCGTGCCGCCGAGGTAGCCGGCGGCGCCGACCGCCAGCACCGTGACGGTGATGATGCCGAGATAGCGCGGCAGCGACTCGGTGTGCAGCCAAGCCGTCGACTTGCGGCAGGCCAGCACGGTCGCCGCCACCACGGCGTCGAAGGCGGCCTTGGCGTCCGGCCGGGCGAGCCGTCCGTGCAGGCGGGTCACCGGCGCGAGCGCCGCGTAGACGAGGGCCGCGCCCGCGAAGGCGACGAGGCTCATCACCAGCGCCGGCGTCACGCCGTGCCAGAGCGCGAGATGGATGTCGGGCAGCGGCGCGGCGCCGATGGTCGCCTGGCCGACGAGCGCCACGATGCCGCCGGCGACGCGCTGCGGCGCGACGCCGATGGCGATCACCGGGACGATCAGCACGGCGACCGGCAGCCACATCCCGGCCGGCGGATCGTGCGGATGATGCGACAGCGCGGCGCGCGGCCGACCCAGAAACACGCCAATGCCGTAGCGGGCCGAGTAGGCGACCGAGAGCAGCGCCGCGAGGGTCGCGAGCAGCGGCACCGGCCAGGCGAGGCCCGCATAGGGCGTGTGCCAGGCCGCCTCCAGCATCATCTCCTTGGAGAGGAACCCGTTGAACAGCGGCACGCCGGCCATCGACGCGGTGGCGACGAGCGACAGCCCGGCGGTGATCGGCATCAGCCGCGCGAGCCCGCCGAGCTGCCGGATGTCGCGCGTGCCGGTCTCGTGATCGACGATGCCGGCGCCCATGAAGAGGGCGGCCTTGAAGGTCGCGTGATTGAGGATGTGGAACACGCAGGCGAGCGCAGCGAGCGGCGTCCCGAAGCCGAGCAGCATGGTCATCAGCCCGAGATGGCTGACGGTCGAGAAGGCGAGGATCGCCTTCAGGTCGGTCTTGAACAGGGCGATCCAGGCGCCGACCAGCATGGTGATCAGCCCGGTCGCGGTGACGAGATAGAACCATGCCTCGGTGCCGGCGAGCACCGGCCACAGCCGCGCCAGCAGAAAGACGCCGGCCTTCACCATGGTGGCGGAGTGCAGATAGGCCGACACCGGCGTCGGGGCCGCCATGGCGTGCGGCAGCCAGAAGTGGAACGGAAACTGCGCCGACTTGGTGAAGGCGCCGCCGAGCACCAGCAGGAGGATCGGCAGATAGAGCGGCGAGCCCTTCACCACGTCGCCGCGTAAGAGAATCTCGGAGAGCTCGTAGGAGCCGGCCGCCTTGCCGAGCAGCAGCATGCCGGCCATCAGCAGCAGGCCGCCGCCGCCGGTGACCACCAGCGCCATGCGGGCGCCCTGGCGGCCCTCCGGCGTGTGATGCCACCAGCCGATCAGCAGGAACGAGGAGAGGCTGGTCAGCTCCCAGAACACGACCAGCAGCAGCACGTTGTCGCTGATCACGATGCCGACCATCGCGCCCTGGAACAGCAGCAGATAGGCGAGGAAGCGGCCGACCGGCTCGTCGCGCCCGAGATAGGCGCGGGCATAGACGATGATCAGGAGGCCGATGCCGAGGATCAGGGCGGCGAAGAACAGGCCGAGCCCGTCCAGGAAGAAGCGGAACGACAGGCCGAGCTGCGGCACCCAGGCGGTGCCCGCCTGCACGATGTCGCCGCCGATCACGGCGGGTGCCGCGGTCGCCAGCACGGCGAGCGCCGCGAGCGTCACGCCGGCGGCCACCGCCGTGCAGGCATCGCGACCGGCCCGGGCGACGAGCGGCGGCAGAACGGCACCGAGCAGGGGAAGCAGCGTGACCAGCGCCAGCCGCATCACGTCCCCGCGCGACACGGGTTCGGATGCGGGCGCGCCGCCGTGGGGGGCCACGAGCGGGTCGCGAGCCTGTCGATCGCGAGTCTCATGGCCGACACCTCGACATCCTCCGGAGCACGCCCTCGGGGTATATGAATCATCCCGGGGTGAATCGCTGTGACATGATGTCCGTAGAATCCCGCAGCCTTCGCGACCGCACCGAGAGCGGCGTCTCGATCGGCGCGACATGGGGCCGTCGGGCAACGACAGGCGCCTGACGCGGCGACGCGCGACGAACGACGCCCAGGCCCGGGAACCGCTGGTCCGCATGCCGGTGATTCGGCGCGACCGCCCGCTCCAGGGGACAATTCGAGGGCCAAGGGTGGACGTCGCGGGCGGCTATGCCGAATGCCTTAACGGTCCCTTCGCAATTGCGGCAAGAATTTGAATCTCGCGGCAAATTCATGACGACTTGATCGGGCCGCTGGCGTCGAGGCTCGCCACCCGACTCTGGCGCGGGGCGGAAAATGCCAGCCCCACAGCCGTTTACCGGCTGTTAACCATGTTCCCCTCAGGCTCGGTTCAGGCAGCCGAGGAGAACCCCATGAACGTCATTACCTTTGCATCTCGCAAGGGCGGCGCAGGGAAGAGCACGCTCACCGCGCATCTCGCGGCCACGGCGCACCTCGCCGGGCATCGCTGCCTGCTCATCGACGCCGACCCGCAAGGCTCGCTCACCCTCTGGCAGTCGCTGCGGCCGGACGGCAAGCCGATCGTCAAGAGCGCCGCCCGCGGGGTCGACGGCCTGCTCGCCGTCGCCATGATGGAGGGCTACGACTGGGTGTTCATCGACACGCCGCCGACCATGTGGGTGGTGGTGTCCGAGGCGATCCGCGCCTCGACCCTGGTGGTGATCCCGGCCCGGCCCGGCCTGTTCGACCTCCACGCGGTGCGCGAGACCGTGAAGACCGCGCAGGACCGCAACAAGCCTTATGCCGTGGTGATGAACGCCGCCCCGGCGCGCCGCGACGACAAGGAGTCGCCGGTCGTCGCCTATGCCCGCAACCATCTCGACAAGCTCGGCATTCCGGTGTGGTCCGGACAGATCACCCAGCGCGCCGGCTTCGCCCTGTCGCTCGCCGCCGGCGCCTCGGCCCCGGAGGTCGACCCGACCTCGGCGGCGGCCGCCGAGATCGTCGGCCTGTGGACGGCGATCTCCCGCTCGGTCGACGCCGTCAACCTCGCCCACGCCCGCGCCGCCGATCCGCGCGGCACCGATCCGCGGGTCATGGCCCCGGTCGCCAGCCGGGCCGCCTGACGGCCGCCGGTCGTCCAGGCGCCGGTCGTCCAGTCGCCGGTCGGCCGATCGCCCGTCCGGTTCGGACGTGTGCGGCCGGCCTTCCGCGGCCCGGCAGCACGTGCGGGCGGCCGCGAGCCGCCCGGAACGCACCCGTCCGGGGCGATGATCGCGCAAACCCGGACGGCGCCTCGTCCGGCTTGCAAAAAAAACCGTCTCCGCCTAGGTTCCGCGCGCTCGCCGGTGCCGCACCGCGAACGGCCGTGCAGCTGTAGCTCAGTTGGTTAGAGCGCCTGACTGTGGATCAGGAGGTCGGTGGTTCGAGTCCACCCAGCTGTACCACCAAATCAAATACTTAACGCCAAAAGCTCGCCGGCCGAAGAGCCCCAAACCTCATCTGGGGACACGCCGGGGGCACGGAATGCGCCGCTTCGTCGCCGCGAGCCGACCAACGCGCATGCGCAGCCGTCCCGCCCGGCCCGAGCCGCTCGCCCGACTCGATCTGTCGCAGCATCGCGTTGAATCGGGCTTCGACCTGCCGCGAGACCGCCCGCGGGTCGTTGGCGCCCGAGATGGTCCAGTGGTTCGTCATCTGAATATCGCCGCCGCGAGCCGCGCTGCGCTCGGCGAGCGCGCTCGATCCGTCCGCCGTGAGGCTAAGGAGCGCATCGCTCGGGATGACCGTCCCGGACCGGCCGGGCACGAACAGCTCCGGCCCACGCTCACCGACGATGTAGGCGCGGCCGAACTGGACCGGCCCACCGCGGGCGCGACCAGGCGGGGTAGCAGCGCCGCCAGCCGGCGTGCCCACGCCGACCGCACTGGCGCCGCCCACGGCACCCGTGATCGCGCTCTTGATCTTCGACCCGATGCTCGACGCGAACACGCGCTGGACTCGATCTCCGAGCTGACTACCGAGCTGCTCGACTGGACGCTAAAGACGAACATCTACGCGATGTTCTGGATCACCAAGGCGGCGATCCCGCACTTGTCAGCCGGCTCGGCGATCATCAACACGACCTCCGTCGTGGCCTACCAGCCGCCAAAGAATCTCCTCGACTATGCCGCGACCAAAGGCGCCATTATGGTGTTCACCAAGTCGCTCGCCAAGCAGCTCGCGGATAAGGGCATTCGGGTCAACGGCGTCGCTCCGGGCCCGGTGTGGACTCCGCTC
Source organism: Rhodoplanes sp. SY1 (assembly GCF_046000175.1). Taxonomy (NCBI): domain Bacteria; kingdom Pseudomonadati; phylum Pseudomonadota; class Alphaproteobacteria; order Hyphomicrobiales; family Nitrobacteraceae; genus Rhodoplanes; species Rhodoplanes sp. SY1. The sequence goes on along the minus strand of NZ_JBEOMB010000064.1, from coordinate 102,972 downwards.
CAGGTGACGGGTGGCCAGCCGCCTGACCGCATCCCGCAGTTCGGCGCGACCACCCCGATGCAGCGCCCCGGACAGCCGGCCGAGCTCGCCGGCCTTTATGTCCTCCTCGCCTCGGCGGAGTCTAGCTACTCCACGGGCCAAATCTTCGGCGCCGTCGGCGGCGAGGGTGGTCCGTAACGCATGGGCGCGCGTCCCGCGCGCCCCTGTCCTCAAGGCTTGCCGCTGCCGCTCGGCAGGACGGAGCCGAGCACCTGGCGGGCCGTGTCGAGGATCATGTGGTGCTGCTCGGGGTCCCCCTTCCAGAGTGTCGAGGCGAAGCTCTTCGCCTGATCGAAGCTGATGTGGGACGGCAGCGGCGGCACCTCCGGATCGGTCTTCACCTCGAGGACCACCGGCACCGGAGAGGCGAGCGCCTCGTCCCAGGCGACGCCGAGTCGCTCGGGGTCATCGACGAAGAGGCCGCGCAGCCCGATCAGCTCGGCGAACCGGTGATAGGGCACGTCCGGGATCTTCTGCGAAGCGTCAAAACGCGGATCACCCTGCATCACCCGCTGCTCCCAGGTGACCTGGTTCAGATCCTCGTTGTTGAAGACGCACACCACGAACGTCTTGTTCGCCCAGCGCTCGTGATACTTCGCTACCGTGATCAGCTCGGCCATGTTGTTCATCTGCATGGCGCCGTCGCCGACCAGCGCGATCACGGGCCGGTCCGGATGGGCGAACTTGCCCGCGATCGCGTAGGGAACAGCCGCGCCCATCGAGGCGAGGCCGCCCGAGAGCGAGCACATCATGCCGCGCCGAATTTTCAGGTCGCGGGCATACCAGTTTGCGCAGGAGCCCGAATCCGATGTAACGATGGCGCGGTCCGGCACCCGTGACGACAGCTCCCAGACGACGCGCTGCGGATTCACTGGATGGGCCGCGACCATGGCGCGGTCCTTGAGCGTCCTCCACCAGGAGGCCACGTTCTTTTCGATCCAGTCGCGCCAGCTCCGGTCGGATTTCTGCTCGAGCAGCGGCAGCAAGGCCCGCAGCGTCTCGGCAGAGTCGCCGGTCAGGCTGACCTCCATCGGGTAACGCAGGCTCAGCATGGTAGGCTGGATGTCGATCTGCACGCCGCGCGCTTGGCCCTCCTTTGGCAGGAACTCCGAATACGGAAAGGCGGATCCGATCATCAGCAGCGTGTCGCAGCCGGTCATCAGGTCCCAGGACGGCTCTGTTCCGAGAAGTCCGATCGAGCCCGTGACCCAGGGGAGATCGTCAGGCAGCGTCGCCTTGCCGAGCAGCGCCTTGGCGGCGCCCGCCTGCAGCCGATCGGCAACCGCGATCACCTCGTCGGTGGCGTGGAGCGCGCCGGCACCGACCAGGATCGCGACCTTGCGACCGGCGTTCAGAACCTCGGCGGCGCGGCGCAGATCCGTCTCGTAGGGGACCACCTTGGGGTACGCAAAACCGACGCCCGAATGCACGGTGCCGTGCTTGCGAGCGGGCGGCTCGTATGCGATGTCCTGCATGTCGTTTGGAAAGACGATCGCGGTCGGGGCGCGGTCGGCCAGCGCGGTGCGCACGGCGCGATCCACCAGGTATCGGGTCTGCTCCGGCACGCTCGCCTACTGGACGAAGGCCGATGCCACGTCGTTGAACATGCTGACGAGATCGAGCTCCTGCTGATAGTGGCCGCCGAGCGCGGCCCGCGCCTGCTGGCCGGAGATCGCCAGAACCGGCATGTGGTCGAGCTTGGCGTCGTAGAGGCCGGTGATCAGATGGGCCGCGCCTGGTCCGGAGGTCGCGATGCAGACGCTGATCCGGCCGGTGAACTTGGCATAGGCCGAGGCCATGAAGGCCGCCATCTCCTCGTGCCGGACCTGGATGAACTCGAACCGGTCGCCGGCGCGGTTCAGGGCGCCGAGCAGCCCGTTAATGCCGTCGCCCGGGTAGCCGAAGATCGTTCTGACGCCCCAGGCTTCCAAACGGTCCCACAGGAAGTCGCCGACCGTAGTGGTCGTGAGAGGTCCTTTTGCGGTATGCGCCTGCTTGCGGCCGGATTGCGCGGCGTGATCCCGCGTCGTCGGATTTTGGGGAGCGTCATCGTCGTCCGAGGGTCTGGAGTCGCCCGCCGGTGGTGCGGGCCGTTTGAACCACGCGGTGGTCCGCGCGCGTCGGGTGTCCGGTCCGTCCGCGGCGCGCCTGGTCGTGGCCGATCAACTGCCCGACGGCCCATGCGCCGGCGAGCACCCCGACCAGACCGACCAGCGCACCGGCCCGCAGCCACGCGGGATTGAATGCACGGAGCCGCCGCGGTGACGTGGCGACGAAGCGACCGCGCGTGCCGGGATCGCCGGGAACAGGGGTGAGAAGATTGTCGGGCTGGTCCTTCGGACGCGCCTCGGACGTGATCTGGCCGCTGTAGCCCCGTGTGGCGAGCAGGCGGTCCGCATAGCCCGGCACGAGCATGTTGCCGATGATCGCCTTCACGGCCGGGACACCGAGCCAGACCTCGCGCGGCCGTCGGCGTGCTGCCCGCACGATCTCGTGTGCGATCGACTCCGGTTGATAGATCGGCGGCACCGGCTGAACCTTGGTCGGCAGCTTGTTGCGGGCCCAGTCGAACTGGGGCGTGTTGACGGCCGGAAGCTGGACCATGGTGAGCCGAACCTGGCTCCGGTCGTGGAGAAGCTCGCTGCGCAGCGCGTCCGTGAAGCCGCGGATCGCGAACTTCGCGCCGCAATAAGCGGACTGTAGCGGGATCGCCCGGTAGCTCAGCGCCGAACCGACCTGGACGATGACGCCGCGGTTTCGCCGACGCATCCGCTTCAACGCCGCCAACGTGCCGTGCACATAACCGAGATACGTCACCTCGGTGACGCGGCGGAACTCGTCGGCCGTGATCTCGTGCACGGGCGCGAAGATCGTGACCATGGCGGTGTTGACCCACACGTCGATCGGCCCGAGCGCGCGCTCGATGCGCTCGGCCGCCGCTTCGACAGCCGCGGCGTCGGCGACGTCGGCCGGGACGACCAGCGCGTTGGCACCCTGGGCGCGCGCCTCGTTCGCCGCCGCCTCCAGCCGCTCCGGTCCCCGGGCGACCAGCGCGACGTCGTATCCGGCCCGCGCGAACGCGATCGCCGTGGCGCGTCCGACGCCGGCCCCGGCGCCCGTGATTACGACGACCCGCGCCATATCAGAACTGCTCCATATGATCCCGGTGGAGGCGGTCGACCAGAGATGCGGGCGCCATCCGGGGCCACCGAGGGCCTCACTCGCTCTTTTCGGACAACCGTCGCGACGCGACATCGTTCGTCCGGCCGGAGAGGCTTTCCGGGCGCCGCGGGGCCGGTTCGTCCGATCCAGGACTCTCCTCGGCAGCGCGGCCGAGTGGATCCTCCGAGCCGGTGGCCTCCCCGAGCGCGAGTTCATCGAGAAGCTCCGTGACGGTCGTCAGCCGATCGTCGGCCGTCGTGGGCACTTCGGCGACCAGGCGTTCGCCGCTGCGGCGCCAGCGGGCTTTCGGGGTATCGTGGCGAACACCGGCGCGCGGCGTGAGCGCGATCGCTTGCGGACCCGCGTCGACCCGCGCGAGGCCCAGATCGCGGCACCGCACCCGGAGGCGGGCGATCCCGATCAAGGCGCCGAGCTCGGGCGGAGGGTCGCCGAAGCGGTCCTGGATTTCGGCGGCGATCGTGTCCAGCGCCTCCTCGTCGCGGGCCCTGGCGAGCCGGACATGGAGCGACAGCCGCGTGTCCGGGTCGGGCACGAGGTCGGGCGGAAGCCGCCCCTCGATTCCGAGATGCAGCTCCGGCATCACGTCGTCCGGCACAGGCTCGCCGCGGGCCTGGCGGAGGGCGCGATCGAGCAACTCGGCATAGAGCTCCGGCCCGGCGATCGCGATATGGCCCGCCTGGGCCTCGCCGAACAACGCGCCGGCGCCGCGCAGGTCGAGGTCGCGGTTGCTGAGCGCGAAGCCGGCACCGAGACCGGAAAGGTCGTCGATGGCCGCCAGCCGCTTCTCGGTCGCGGCGGTCTTGGTCTGCCCCGGCTCGGACAGAAAGTACGCGAAGGCGCGCCGCGCGCCGCGTCCGACCCGGCCCCTGAGCTGATGGAGCTGGGTGAGCCCGAAGCGATCGGGGCGCGTGATCAGGATCGTGTTCACGCGCGGCAGGTCGAGACCGCTCTCGATGATGTTGGTGGCGAGCAGGATGTCGCCGTCGCCGTCGGCGAAGCGGATCATAACGTCATCGATCTCGGCGGCCGGCATGCGGCCATGGATCACCCGCACCGCGAGCTCCGGCGCGATGGACCGCAGCCGCTCGGACATGGCCGGAATGTCGTCGATGCGTGGGCAGACCACGATCGACTGGCCGCCGCGCCGGTGCTCGTGGCGCAGCGCCGCCGCGACGATCGTCGCGTCGAAGTCGCGGACGATGCTGCGAACGGGCAGGCGCCGGGCCGGCGGTGTGGCGATGACGCTGAGGTCCTGCAGCCCGAGCGTCGCCGCCCGCAGCGTGCGCGGGATCGGCGTCGCCGAGAGGGTGAGGAGATGGAGGTCCTGCGCGAGGGCGCGAAGGCGTGCCTTCTCCCGCACCCCGAAGCGGTGCTCCTCGTCGACGACGACGAGGCCGAGCTCGGCGAAGCCGACGCCTTTTCCCGCGACCGCATGGGTGCCGACGACCAGCCGCAACGTGCCGTCGGCGAGCTTCGCCTTGATGTCCCGGGCCTCCGCCGGGCGGGTCATGCGTGACAGATGCCCGACCGCGATGCCGAGCGGCGCGAAGCGCCGGCGGAACGTCTCCGCGTGCTGGGAGGCGAGCACCGTGGTCGGCGCCACGATGGCGACCTGACGGCCCGCCAGCACGGCGGCCGCCGCCGCCCGCAGCGCCACCTCGGTCTTGCCGAAGCCGACGTCGCCGCATACGAGCCGGTCCATCGGGCGACCCGAGGCGAGATCCGCGAGCACGGCCGCGACGGCGGCGCTCTGATCGGCGGTCGGAAAGAACGTGAACCCGGCCGCGAAGCGCTCGTATGCGGCAGCGGGTGGTTTCAACGCCGGTGCGGTTCGGGCCCGGCGCTCGGCCGCGAGCGCCATCATGCGTCGCGCCGTCGCGTCGATCTCGGCCTTCAACATCGCGGACCGTCGGCTCCAGGTCGCGCCGTCCGCGCTGTCGAGGGTCAGGGTGTCGGGATCGCCGCCGTGGCGCCAGACGGAGGCGAGATCGTGGACGGGCAGGAGCACGTCCGTCTCGCCGGCGAAGCGCATTCTGATCATCTCGGCCGGGCCGCTGTCGGGAGCCTCGATCGTCTCCAGCCCGGCCAGCATGCCGAGCCCGCGCCCGAGATGCAGCACCGCATCTCCGACCTGCATCGGCTCGACGTCGGACAGGGGCGTCGCGATCCGGGCTCCGAACGGCGCATCGTGGCGAACCCGGCTTCCCAGTAGGTCCGCGGCGGAGATCACCGCGACTCCCGCGGACGGTGCGACGAAGCCGGCTTCGAGGTCGGCGCGCAGCGCCAGCGCGATGCCGCCGGGCGCCTCGCACGCCTCGCGCCAGGACGCGATGCGTGTCACGGCCTGGACGCCGGCACGCCGCAGCCGGCTTTCGCAGATGCGCAGGTCCTGCGGGTCCGCGGCCGTGATCACGATCCGTCGTCTGGCTCGGACCGTTTCGGCGACGAAGGATCGGAGCAGGCGGCCCTGCGACGTCTCGGTCGCGAACAGCGGCACGCGCTGCTCGGCCCTCGGCGGCGCTTCCGGAAGGAGGACCGTGCCGGATCGCCGGGTCACCGCGTCCCAGGCGGTGCGGTCGAGGCACAGCCGGTCGGGCGGGAGCAGGGGACGCGCATCCTGTGCCACCCCGGCCGGCATGTTGCGGCGGGTCTCCCAGGCGTCGCGGACCGACTGCAGGAAGGCCGCAGCTCGAACATCGGCCCCGGGGTGGACCAAAACCAGCGCTTCGGGCCAGTAGTCGAAAACGCTGGCCTGCGCTTCGGTATCGTTCTGGACGCAGTTTTCGGAGGCGACGTCCAGCATTACATTGTCGAGCTCGCCGGTGGTGCGCTGAGTCAGCGGATCGTAGGCCGACAGCGCGACGACGGAGCCGTCCGCGTGCTCGATGCGCACCGGGCCGAGCGCGCCGGCCGGATACACGTCGACGACCTGTCCGGTCAGATTGGCCTCGCCCGGATCGTCCACCCGCGCCTCGACGTCGTAGCCGCCGCGCGCGAGAAAGTCGCGCAGCGCCGCGAGGTCGAGCGTCTGCCCCACCCGCACGGCGAAGACGGCATCGGCCCACGCGTCCGGAGTCGGCACCCGCTGCAGCACGGCGTCCGGCGTCGCGATGACGATCGTTCGGCCATGCTGCGCCATCCGCCGCAGCACCGAGGCACGGCGGCCGGCGACGGCCGGCGACGGGTCGTGTCCGTCATAGGGCAGCACGTCGGCGCGCGGCAGCACCATGGCGCCGCAGTCGGGATCGAAGGCGTTCAGGATCGCGCCGAGCATCTCGGCCCGCCGTTCGCTCTCCATCAGGACGAGGATGTTGTCAGTGTCGGCGTGACGGGAGAGGACGAAGGCGGCGATCGCTCCGAGCGGTGACCCGGAGGCGATCGTCGCGCCTTGAAGGATTTTCGGTGAAGCACCGGGACGGAGGTGGGAAGCCATGGGGCGGGACGAACTCGCGACACGGAACGGCCTCCAGACAACCTCTGGACCGCGCCGGAGTTCAGACAGAAGCGAGGCCCCCGCCGGACGACGCCTCGTCCGGAACGTCACGATCCGGGCAGCGGGGACTAACCGCCGCGGCGACGCATGAGATAAGCGCGAGAGTAAAAGGGGCATGGCTGGTGCTCGGAGGGGGCCGCAAACCTCGGAAAATCGCCCGCGGTCGTCGCGGCTCGGGTGCGCCGGCTCTCGGCGAGCACGCACATCCGGAGCTGACACGACCGAAATCGGTCCGGGGAACGCCGAGCGCGCCGACGGATTGGTCCATCGACACGGTGTGACCTGGGCGAGTGAGCACATGCGCGGTGGCGCGGCGCGTTCAGTTGCCGGGTGGAGGGCGAGCGTTGCTCGGCATCTGCGATGGCGGCTCACGATGCTGGCCGCGATCGCCACGGCGGTGACGACGATGGCCGCCGGCGCGGCCGCCTGGGTGCTCTCGGCGCCTCATCCGGCGGTGCCGCCCGGAACGGCGCTGACCGACGGTGACGCCGCGCGCGGCCAGCTCGTCTTCGCCGCGGCCGACTGCGCCTCGTGCCATGCCTCGCCCGGGCAGGGCGACCGGCTGCGCCTCGGCGGCGGGCTCGCGCTGCCGTCGCCCTACGGCACGTTCCGGGTGCCCAACATCTCGGCGCATCCGGAGGACGGCATCGGCCGGTGGAGCACGGCCGAGCTCGCCAATGCGCTGCTCGCCGGCGTTTCGCCGGACGGGCGTCACTACTATCCAGCCTTCCCGTACACCAGCTACGCCCGCATGCGGCTCGACGACGTGCGCGACCTCGCCGCCTATCTGCGCACCTTGCCGGCGGTCGCGGGACGCGCACCGCCGCACGAGATCAGCGTCGTGTTCCGCCTTCGTCGCGTGCTCGGCCTGTGGAAGCTGATGTTCCTCGACACCACGCCGATCGGCGACGAGCCGTCGCGTAGCGCCGCCTGGAACCGTGGTCGTTATCTGGTCGAGGCGGTGACGCACTGCGCCGAGTGCCACTCGTCGCGCAGCATCTTCGGTGCGATCAAGCCAGAGACGCGTTTCGCCGGCGGCACCGATCCGGAGGGCGTCGGCTTCGTCCCGAACATCACGCCGGCCCGCATCGGCCACTGGTCGGCGGCCGACATCGCCGAGGTGCTGCGCTCCGGCCGCACGCCCGATCACGGCCGCGTCGGCTCCTCGATGGTGGGGGTCGTCACCAACACGGCGATGCTGCCGCAGGCCGACCGCGACGCCATCGCGGTCTACGTGAAGTCGCTGCCGGCGCGGCCGACGCCGCAGCCGTGATCGGAATTCTCTCCGCAGCTCACTGCGCGTAGAGATACGCGGCGACGTGGCGGGCCTCGGCTTCGTCGATGCCGGTCGCCGGCATGGCCGAGCGCGGCGAGACCGCCTGCGGCGAGACGATCCAGCGCACCAGATCGTCCGGCGCGTTCCGCGCGACGCCGCCGACATAGACGCGCTGCCGCAAGCCCGCGAGCGAGGGGCCGACCACGCCGTCAGCGCCCGGAATGCCCGGGATGGTGTGGCAGCCGGCGCAGCCGTAGCGGCGGATCAGCTCCGGCGCCCGTTCGGGATCGCCGCCCGTGATGGCGCGGGCGACGCGCTCGGTCCGCTCGCGCGTGCGTTCGACCGCGAAGGCCGTCGCGGCGACGACGGTCGACACGATCACGGCGGCGACGATCAGCGTTCGCATCCGGTCAGCACCAAGCCCGCGGCGAGCTGTAGCAGCAGCGCGAACAGAAGCACGAAGGCGACGAGGCCGCCCGTCATGGCGACGAAGCGCAGCACCGGACGCTTGTGCGTGCCGGCGCGATCGCGACCCCAGCGCCACGACACCACGCCCGCCGCTCCGGCGAGCACGGCGGCGCCGACGGCGGTGAGGGCCGATGTTCGCAGGCCCGCGCCGCAGTCCACGTAAGGAAGAATCTGCCCGAGCTGGACCGCGACGGCCCAGGCCGCCGGCGCGCCGAGCAGCGCGATCCAGACGGGCCAGGCGGGGCGATGGCGCAGGCGGGCCGTCATAGGGACCGCGCTGGCGATCAGGATCACGGTGACGAGCGTCCCGGCCCCGAGGTCCGGGGGCGGTGCACCGATCGGCCAGGTGGGCGCCACGCTCATCAGGTAGAGATAGGCCGCGATCACGACGGAGAAGCCGGTGCCTGCCAGGTGTAGATGCGGCGCGGCATGCCCTGGAAGCCGAGGACGTGCATCGGGAAGAAGGTCAGGTTGAAGCCGACGACGATCAGCCAGAAAGCGACCTTGCCGAGCCGCTCGCTCATCATCCGGCCGGTGATCTTCGGGAACCAGTAGGTGACGGCGCCGAGCAGCGGGAACACGGCGCCACCGACCAGCACGTAGTGGAAATGCGCGACGACGAAATAGGTGTCGTGCGCCTGGGTGTCGAACGGCACCGAGGCGACCATCACCCCGGTGAGGCCGCCGATCACGAAGGTGACGATGAAGGCGATCACCCAGAGGAGCGGCGTCGCGAAGCGCGGCGCGCCGCCCCACAGGGTGGCGATCCAGCAGAAGATCTGGATGCCGGACGGCACCGCGATGGCCATGCTGGAGGCGGTGAAGAAGCTCTCGCCGAGCCGCGGCAGGCCGGTGACGAACATGTGGTGCACCCACAGCCCGAACGACAGGATGCCGGTCGCCACCATAGCCATCACGAGCGCCAGATAGCCGAACACCGGGCGGCGCGCGAAGGTCGGCACGATGGTCGACACCATCCCGACCGCCGGCAGGAAGATGATGTAGACCTCCGGATGGCCGAAGAACCAGAACAGGTGCTGCCACAACAGCACGTCGCCGCCCGCCGCCGGATTGAAGAAGTGGGTGCCGACCAGACGGTCGAGAATCAGCATGGTCGATCCCGCCATTACGGCCGGCATCGCCATGATGACCAGGAAAGACGTGACCAGCATGGCCCAGACGAACAGCGGAACGCGGTCGAGCGACATGCCGGGCGCGCGCTGCTTGAACACCGTGACGACGATCTCGATCGCCACCGCGAGCGCCGCGAGCTCGGTGAAGGTGATCATCTGGGCCCAGATGTCGGCGCGCTTGCCGGCGGCGTATTGGGGGCCGGACAGCGGCACATAGGCGAACCAGCCGACATCCGGGCCCATGTCGATCGCGAAGGCGACCCACAGCAGCAGGCCGCCGAACAGGAACATCCAGTACGAAAAGGCGTTCAGCCGCGGAAACGCGATGTTGCGGGTGCCGACCATCAACGGCACGAGGTAGACGGCCATCGCCTCCATCACCGGCACGGCGAACAGGAACATCATCGTGCTCCCGTGCATCGTGAAGATCTGGTTGTAGCGGTCGGGTCCGACGATCCGGGCTTCGGGCACGGCGAGCTGCAGCCGCATGACGAGCGCCAGCACGCCGCCGAGCAGCAGGAACACGAAGGCGGTGACGATGTAGCGCCGGCCGATGACCTTGTGATCGACACTCGACAAGATGCCGCGCAGGCCGGGGGCGCCCCCCCAGGTGACGGCGAGCCGGCGGGTGAGCGCGTCGCGGTCCAGCATGGTGTCGCGGATAGCCGGATCGGACCGCGCGTGCCCGTCGCCCGCCGGTGGACGGACCTCGTCGTCGCGGCGCGTGGTCGTCTCGACGCTCATTCGAGGCTCGCCATGTAGGCCGAGACGGCGCGCAGCGCCTCTGGGTCGAGCGGCACCAGCGGCATCAGGTTGCCGGGCTTCAGCGTCTGCGGATCGGCGATCCAGGCGGCGAGCGCGCCGCGCGTCGTGTCGAGGAGACCGGCCGCGATCATGCGCCGGCTACCGACATGGGTGAGATCGGGGCCGGTGGTGCCGGCCGCGGCGGTGCCGCGGATGGTGTGGCAGGCGCCGCATTGCCGCGTCTCGACCAGCACGCGGCCGGTCTCCTGATCGGCGGTGAGCGGGGTGGCGGCGGGCCGGCGCTGCCTTCCACGCCACACCTCGAAGGCCGGTGCTTCCTCGGCGATCACGAGGAATGCCATGTGGGCGTGCTGCAGGCCGCAGAACTCGGCGCACTGGCCGCGATAGACGCCCGGCCGCTCCGCACGGATCGTCAGCACGTTGGTGCGGCCCGGGATCATGTCCTGCTTGCCGGCGAGGTTCGGCACCCAGAACGAATGGATCACGTCGTCGCCTTCGAGGCGCAGCCGTACCGCCCGCCCGACCGGGACGTGGATCTCGTTCGCCGTCTGGAAGACGTTCGCGGGATCGGGGTCGGGATACTCGACCTCCCACCACCACTGCTTGCCGCGCACCACCACGGTCAGGTCGTCGTCGGCCGCGGCGCCGAGCCCGCGCGTCGTCACGAAGCTCGCCAGCGTGAACACGGTGACGACGACCACGGTCGCGGCGATCGACAGGCCGACGGCGGCCGTCATCCGCCGTTCGGCTGCGTGATCGATGGCGAGCGGCTCGGGGCGCGGCGCGCGGCGTCGCAGCAGGACCGGCACCAGCGCGGCGACCACCAGGATCCAGACGATCGCGCAGACCGCGACGATGAACCAGATGAGCGAGGCGAGCCGGGCCGCGTCGGTGCCGTGCGGGTCGAGCGCCGATTGCCAGCCGCTGCAGCCGCCGAGCACCAGGGCGGCTGCCGCCGCGAGGGCGCGTGACAGGCCCGTCACGGCTCCGGCCCCTGATCGGGATGCAGCGGTGTCGGTCCCGGGTCGAAGCGGATCGCCGCGGGCGCGCGGTTCTCGGCCGGGCGCGTCGGTGTCGTGTCGCTGCGGCCCGGCGCCGCGATCTTCGCCGAATAGGCGCCGATCGTCTGTACGTAGCCGGCGAGCTGCCAGATCTGCTCTCTGGTCAGCTTGTCACGGAACGCCGGCATGCCGTGCGGGCGGCCGTCGCGGATCGACGCGACGATCGACACCATGTCGGGACCGTAGGCCCACCAGCCGTCCAGGAAGGCCGGGCCCTTGCCGCCTTCGCCGTCGCCGTGACAGTCACGGCAGCCGAACCAGGCGTAGAGCCGCTTGCCCTCGGCGATCGCGTAGGCGTTGGTCTCGTAGGGCTTGTCGAGCGCCGTGTAGACCTGCGGCGGTGCCCCGCCGATCCGGTTCGGCATCAGTCGGATGCCGTCGAGCGCCGCAGCGACCGGCGGGTCGAGCCGCAGTTCGCGTGACTCCCGCTGGCACGCGGCGGTCGCGAGCGTGATCACGAGCACTCCGAAGATCGGCCTCATGGGTCTCTGCCGCAGCGGGCGCGCAAACGCGTCGACGCGGAGTCAAGTGTCGGGACTGCTGGAGGTTTCATGATCGTGGCGCGGAGCGCACCGGCGTCGGGTGCGCTTCGTCAAGGCAGGTTGACGATTCCGGTGATCGCGCCGACGCCGATCCGCACCGCAGCGAAGCCGGGTTCGATGCCGTGCATGAGCGCGATCTCGCCTTGCTGAGCGTGACGGATCACCTGGCCAATGATGCGGAGGCGAACGTCGCCGGCCCGACGAACCGCCTCGTCGGCCATCAGCACGGCTCCGCGATGGTGCTCGGTCATCACGGCCACGAATGTCGCGTCGAAGTCGGCACCCGGGATCGAACGCAGCGCTGCCACACGGGCCGAATCGATCATGCCCGGCATGCTCGCATGTTCGTCGGCACTCGCGTGCGGCAGCGCGCCGCCGAACCAGCTGCGCAACCACGCCTCCAGCACTTTGATCTCGGAGCGCTGCGTGGCGCCCATCAGATGTGCGACGGCGCGCAGATGGGGATCACCGACGCGCTCTGCCGCGATCGCTGCGAGCAGCACACCTTGCGCGTGATGCGCCGCCATGCGCCGCATCCAGGTCTGGTCGAAGCTTTCGTCGCGTCCGCGCCACGCGAGCTCGCGCCCTTGCGCGGCGAGAACGGCCGCGACGCCGAATACTAGAATCGTGGCGAATGCGATCCCGCCCCAGGCCGCAGCGAAGCGGGCGTTGGGTGACGGACGCTGCCCGGCCACGCGGTCACGTAACCACGGGAACAGCGGATACATTGCCGCCGAAAAGGCGTGCACAACGAGTCCGAGCCACCACGGCTGCTCCAGCGTGAAGATCGGCTGAGCGAACGGAAACACAGGGACCAGAAACAGCCATTCGAGCGCCGAGGTGAAGACGGCCCAGGGCAGGGCGATAACAGCCAGTTTCCATGGGCGCAGGCGGCGGGTCCACGGCCCGAATAGGCCGAAGAACACCAGCGCCCAGGAGAAGTCCGCCCATTGGTGGAACAGGATCCCGACGACGACGCTGGACCAAGGCGGCACCGTTAGGAGGGCCGCGTCGCCGAGCGGGATCGAGGCGACCACCATCCAGTCGACCGCGGCGTCACGTCCGATACGCCCCGCCCCGAGCGTGCTCAGGACGGTGGAAAATGTGCTGCTGACGATTCCGAGCAGCGACGCCGCGATCCAGTCGGTCGCCCATTCGGATCGGTTCGAGCGAGGTAGCATTCTCATGTTGGTGGACATCCGATGAGACTTGCTCAGATCGCGACAGAGATAGCGAGCGCCCGCGGCCGTGACTATCACGAGGCACAACGATCGTCGAAGCAATCGGTTGTCCGCCGCGCGTGACGTCCTGTGGTAGCTTGCGGCGTTCCAGTATTCGGGATCTCAATCCAGAGCCTAGACTGCCGGGGATTGCGCCGAAAGCCGCGCGGATCTTGTCGGAGACGAGACTCAGGAACGCCGATATGGAGTCGGCATTGTCTCGGCAGGCGAGGTCGTCGGACCTTCACCTGTCGGACATGATCGGAGCGACTATGAGAGAGCGCATTCGTGAGTATCGCGCACCCTGAGCGACGTCGTGTTGCGCCGGACCGATAGCAGCCGCAGGATCGATCGCGTCAACGTGCTGGTCGGCGGCGCCTTCGCGACGCTGTTCGTGGTCCTGCTGCTGCAGGCGTCGCTCGAGGCCGGCACCGACGTCGCGCGGTTCGCGAGCCTTCCCTTCGTGGCCATTACTGTCGCGATCGCGGCTTTGCTTACCCTCGAGCTCGCGGCGGCGATAGGGCGGCTGACGTCCGATCGTTGAGATACGCGCTCCCTCGAGCGTCATTCGGCGTAGCTTGGGGGGCGACATCCGGCCCGCGTCCGATGTCGTATGCGTCGATCTTCCCGGGCCGCCCGCTGTACTGAACCAAAACAGGGTGGGGTCCCTGCTACCCGTCGTATGCGCTGCCGTTCTCCGATCGGGCAGGGTGGTCGACATAGTAGCCGTGCTTCGGTACGGCGACCTCCTCGAAGTTCGCGGCGAGCTCTTTCAGAGCGGACTGCATCACCGGTCCCCTCATCGGGCGACCGTGGCCGACAACGACGATCTCCGGCGCCAAGGCTGCGAGCCGCCGGACCGAGGCGGCGGCCGCTGGCCAGTCCGTCGTGTAGTACATGGGCGGCCCGTGCATTTCGGGGCTCTGCGTCGTGGCCGCATAGATCGACTCCTGCCGGGTGGTGACGAAAGCGTCGCCCGCCACCAGGACCGCGTCCGCGTCCCGCCAGAACGAGACATGCCCGGCCGAATGCCCGGGCGTGTGGATCCACCGAAACCCCGGAAGCGCCGGGACGCTGCCGTCCTCCGGCAGCGCGCGGAGCCGTTCTCCGATGTCGATCGGTCCTCGCGGAAAAAGCGGCGAAGCGAGCGACATCAATCCGCCGCCGACCGTCGGGTCGGGCGCCGGATACGATGCCCTACCGTCGAGATAAGGATGCTCGAGTGGATGCGCGAACACCGGAACGTCCCACGCATCGGCGAGTGTCGCGAGCACGCCGACATGATCGAAATGAGCGTGGGTCAGTAGGATCGCCGCCGGGCGGCTCGCCATCCCGAACCGTCGTGCGGCCGCGGACCGGATGAGTTCGGCGGTTCCGAACAGGCCGGCGTCGATCAGCACCCAGGTCCTGTCGCCCGCCTGCGGCGGTCCTGCGAAAGCGATATTGACGATCGCCAGCCGCTGGGCGGCGAGGTCCGGCAGGACCTCCATAGTGCCGTCGCCACGGGCTGCATCGCGGTCCGGGTCATCGGCGCGCGCGGTGTCGTCGAGCGAAATTTGGCGGGCCATGGGCGGATCCTCTGCAGTCGGCCAACGGTCATGCGTCAACCGGCTGGCGAGCCGCCGTGTTCCGCTCGGCTCCGGCGGAGTTCGGCGGACGCTGAGCCGGGAGCCGTTCGGCGGGCCTCTCTATGGGGTCTTCCGAATGGTGTCTCTCGATCGCCGCTGAACATCCTTAGCCGGGCGCCGAGCGGTGGCGGGCCGCGGCCATCGCATTCATCTCCTCGCGGCGCCCGCGCTTCAGGAGCGCCAGCCCGCCGAGCAGCATCGCCGCGCCCCAGACGAGGAAGCCGATGTCCCAGGCCAGCCAATGCTCGCGTGGCGCGGTCTCGTTGACATGATGAATTCCGAGGATCTGATGATTGACCAGGCCCTCGACCAGATTGAATGCTCCGAAGCCGATCAGCAGCGTCGCCACCAGGAGCTTGTTCGACCAGTATAGGTGACGTCGGTGCGCGGCGCGCCACAGCAAGACCAGGCCGATCACGACGAAAACGTAGGTCGCGCTGTGGAAAAGGCCGTCCCAAAAGGTGTTCAGCGCCAGGTTCTCGACGCTGTCGCCGGGATACCGACTGCTCACCATGTGGTGCCATTGCAGCACCTGATGAAGCACGATCCCGTCGAAGAACCCGCCGAGCCCGAGGCCGAAGAAGACGCCGGCAGCGACCGGAAAGCGGCGCAGCTCGGGTGGGGTGGTGGCGGTCATGAGCGGCTCCGCGACGGAGATATGCGCCGGACCGTCCGCGGTGCCGGGAGCTGAAGAATCACGAGTTGATCAGGCGGGCACCGCGTTGGAACGTGAGATAGCTCCACAGCCACGTGAACGCGACGACGATGCGATTGCGCGCGCCGATCAGGTACCAGACATGCGCGAGACTCCAGAACAGCCATCCGACGAAGCCCTTGAGGTGTAGCCGAACGATACGCACCACGGCGGCGCGACGGCCCACCGTCGCGAGGTCGCCGTGATGGCGATAATGGAACGGCCGTGAAGCCCCGGCCGTGTCGCCGGCGACGCGTGCGGCAATCGAGCGTCCGACATGCCGGCCCATCTGCTTGGCGGCGGGTGCGATGCCGGGGATCGGCTTGCCGTCCTGTCCCGTGAGATGGGCCGTGTCGCCGATCGCGTACACGCCGATCATTCCGGGCACCGAGAGGTCCGGCCCAACCGTGATGCGACCGGCGCGATCATGCGCCGCGCCGAGCCACCGCGCCGCCGGCGAGGCCGTGACGCCCGCCGCCCAGATCAGCGTCTCGGCGTCAAGCCGTTCGCCGCCCATCACGACCCCATGTGGATCGCAAGCCGTGACTGCCGAGCCGGTACGCACCTCGACGCCCATCCGACGTAGAGAGTCCTCTGCATAGGTTGAGAGGTCCTCGGGCAGCGCCGGCAGCAGCCGCGGCCCGGCCTCGACCAGCACGATGCGCGACACCGCCGGGTCGATGCGCCGGAAGTCGCGGCGCAGCGTCTGGCGCGCCACCTCGGCGATGGCACCGGCCATCTCGACGCCGGTCGGGCCGCCGCCGATGACCACGAAGGTTGTGAGACGGCGCCGTGTCTCGGGGTCGGTCGCCACCTCGGCCTTCTCGAAGGCAGCGAGAATGCGTCCGCGGATGCGGGTCGCGTCTTCGACGCGCTTGAGGCCGGGCGCCACGGCGGCCCATTCGTCGTGGCCGAAATAGGAGTGCGTCGCGCCGGTGGCGATGATCAGATGATCGAACGGAAGCACAATGCGATCGGTGACGACGTGGCGTCTCTCGCGGTCGATCCCGGTCACGGACGCCATCACGGCGCGAAGATTGGCCTGGTCGCGGAAGATTGCGCGGATCGGCCAAGCGATGTCGGCCGGCGACAGCGCCGCCGTTGCGACCTGGTAGAGCAGCGGCTGAAAGCAGTGATGGTTCTGGCGGTCGACCAGCGTCACCTCGACCGGCGCATCAGCCAGGGCCTTGGCCGCCTCCAGTCCGCCGAACCCGGCGCCGAGGATCACGACACGAGGGCGATACGGGATTTCGGGCGAGACCGCGCCGACGATCGGGGGATCGTCGGTGCCTCGCGACGCGTTCATGGCCGTGCCGGTGGGGATCGTTTCTGGCGCGGTCGCGGGTCGGTCGGTGATGGTGCTCGGTGCGTCGCTCACGCGTCCCCCGCGGTTCACGCGTCGCCCATCACAAGGCCGGAGCCCGGGCGGGTGCGCGTCGTCAGGCTCGCCGCGATCTCGAACAGCCCGATCAGCAGATGCGGCATGTAGACCTGATCGGCGAAGCCGAACAGCCAGGGCGAGGCGGCGAGCAGCACCCCGCTGCCGGCATCGAGCCCGAGATGGACCGGCATCGGAATGGCCCGGACCGCGCCGAGCTCGTAATCCGTGAAGAAGCTGTAGATCACCGCCGCGAAGCCAAGCGCGACGGGGATGAATTCGGCGGCGCCGCCGTCGGCGAAGCCGAGCAGATAGGGCGCCGCCATCAAAACGAGCCCGACGACATAGTCGATGATACCGTGGAGGCGGGTCGGGATGACGCGCATGCGGGCCGTTCCTGTTCGAGACCGAGGGGCAAACACCGCCTCGCGCTCGACTGTTCCGGCGACCCCGTGCGCTGTCGTCCGCCGGCGGACACTGGCGAAAGCGACATTTCGCGTTCCGCCGGCTCGGTCTCGACCCGGCGTGATCGCGATTTCAGGCCGATGCGTCGCGACCGATGTCCGAATGGATCGGCGTGCCGCGCCCGTTCACGGACCCCCCCGATCGCGAGGCGCCGCCATGGACGCGCTCCGGCGCCGACAACCCGCCGGCAGCCTCGTCGTTGTCGTGCCAAAGTCCCTCGGCCTGCAGATGCCACATCTGCGCGAACGCGCCGCCGCGGCGGCGCAGGTCGGCCGGGGTGCCGTCCTCGACGATCCGTCCGTCGATCATCACCAGCACGCGGTCGAAGCTCGCCAGCGTGGAGAGGCGATGCGCCACTGCGATGACGGTGCGCCCCGCCATGGCGCGCAGGATCTCGCGGTGGACGGCGATCTCGGACTGAGTGTCGAGCGCCGACGTCGCCTCGTCGAGGATCAGAATCGGGACTTTTTTCAGGAGCGCGCGGGCAATTCCGTTCCGCTGCCCGCCGGAGAGCTTCAGGCCGCGCTCCCCGACCACGGTGTCGTAACCGATCGAAAGACCGCGGACGAAGCCGTCGCACTGGGCGGCCTTCGCCGCGGCGAGTACCTCCGCGTCGGAGGCGTCGGGCCGACCGAACCGGATATTGTCGCGCACGCTGCGGTGAAACAGCGTCACCTCCTGAGGCACCACCGCGAGGTTGGCGCGCAGGCTTTCCTGCGACACGTCCGCGATCGGCGTTCCGTCGATCAGGATGGCTCCGGCGTCGATATCGTGGAGGCGCTGGAGCAAGGCCACGAAAGTCGACTTCCCGGCGCCCGACGGACCGACGATGCCGACCGTCTGGCCCGGCGGGATGTCGACGTCGACGTCGTGGAGCACGGCGCGACCGCCACGACCGTAGCCGAAGCGCACGCGCTCGAACCTCAGGCCGCCGCTGGCGTGGGGCAGGGCCGGGGCGCCCGGCCGGTCGCGAACGTCCTGGCGGCGGCCGATCACGCCCAGCGTGTCCTCGATGGCGCCGAACTGCTGGACCATGTCGACGAGCGCCAGCGCCATGTCGCGCGAGCCGTGCAGGATGCGGAACGTCAGGGCGCTCACGACGACCACGTCGCCAGGCGTTA
Source organism: Rhodoplanes sp. SY1 (assembly GCF_046000175.1). NCBI lineage: Bacteria > Pseudomonadati > Pseudomonadota > Alphaproteobacteria > Hyphomicrobiales > Nitrobacteraceae > Rhodoplanes > Rhodoplanes sp. SY1. Next base: position 84,506 of record NZ_JBEOMB010000064.1, on the reverse strand, counting down.
TGCGGCCGGCGATCCACGAATTCACGGCCCAGGTGAGCATGCCGCCCGCCATCGCCCAGAGCACGACATCGTGGAGGAGCCGGGCTTTCTCGGTGTACATCCAGCTCGCGCGCTGCGCGCCCGCCTCGATCCCGCAGGCCGCTCCGAGCCGCGCCCGCTCCCGTGCCCGCGACGAGAAGGCCTTCACGGCCCACATGTTCGAGATCACGTCGACGAGGCCGCCCGAAACGTCGCTCGCCAGCGCCGCATACCCGCACCTTCCTGGCGCGAGATGCGCGGGGCGACACGGCGAAACACTGAGCCATCATTGCAGACTGCTGGAGGCCCATTGCCGGCCGCCGCGGGCTTCGAGCTGTTCTATAAGTTCGGGCGCAGGCGAAGCGAAGGATGCGTCGGGGAGCACTCGCTCCATCGAGATCGACGCCTTCGTCCCACGCGACGAGATCGACACCCGCTTTCTGGACGCACCGTATTTCGTCGTGCCGAACGACAAGGTGGGGCAGGAGGCCTTCGCGGTGATCCGGGAGGCCATGCGCGGCAAGGGCATGGTGGCGCTCGGCCGTGTGGTGCTGGCGCGGCGCGAGCGGGTGCTGGCGCTAGAAGCCTTCGGAAAGGGACTTCGCGGAACGCTGCTTCGTTACCCTTACGAAGTGCGCAGCGAGGAGCCGTATTTCGACGAGATCCCGGAGATCAGCATCCCGACGGAGATGCTGACGCTGGCCGAGCACATCCTCGACAGCAAAACGACCGGGTTCGACCCGGCGCACTTCAACGATCGCCACGAGGAGGCACTGGTCGAGCTCCTGCGCAAGAAGCAGGCGGGCCTGCCGGCCGAGGCGCCGGCGCCGGAGCGCTCGCCGGCGACGGTGATCAACTTGATGGATGCGCTCAAGCGCAGCATCGCGGCAGAGGAGGGCTCCCGGACCGCCCCGGCGCCGAGCAAATCAAGACGCTCGAAGAAGGCCGCGAAGCCATCGAGCGGACAGCGTGAGATGTTCCTGCCCATTCCGGGGAAGCGAACCGGCAAAGCGGCCGCGGAGGAACCGGCGCGACCGCGGACCCGCGGCCGCAAGACGGGCTGAGCGGCGAGGCGCCGCGGCCATGCTCGCAGCCACGGACCACGTCGTCTGCATCGAATGCCTGCGCTGCGGCCATCGCGGCGCCATCGACGGAACGACGCTCGCCGGTCATGGCCTGCGCCCCGACGTGAGCCTCGCCGAGCTGACGCGCGCTCTGGTGTGCCAGGTCTGCGGCAGCCGGGCCACGAAGGCGTTCCGGAGCGAGCCGACGGAAGTCGCGGGATTCCTGGCAGGGTGACGAGCCGGCAGATTTGGTCCGGCCCGGTGGACGACCGGCGCGACGGCCAGGTCACCCCGAAGTCGGACGATTTGGCGCTCTCCTCGCTCGGCAGGATTCCTTCTTTCGCGAGCCCGCGTTTGAGAAGCTCCCTTGCCGACGCACGGCTCGGCATCGTCGAGCGAAGCGCCAGTCGTCCAATGCCCTGATCTCCTCGTGCGTCAACATCACCTGCAGCCGTTCTTCTCGTTTGTCATTCATCAGCCACGGCATATCGGAAACAGAGTGGTCACCTTACTCATTCGGCGGCAGTGAAGTAAACGGTGGGAAGGGCAGCATTGTCACTTCGTCCGATGAATACGATGAGTTACATATCAGTATTATCTTGATAATCGAGAACTTTCGGATCAACCGCGATCTCGTCGAGCCGATGCCGACGCTGCTCGACAACGGCAACCGCGACGGCGACCTGCAGTCGATCTGCCGGCTCGACGACGGCCGTCGGCTGGTGTCGATCCTGGCGACCGGGCGCATGTTCAACGCCAACGAGATGGACGGGATCGTGGCGCGTGCGGAGGGCTCCAAGATGGCCGCAGAGTCGCAGATCGAGAGCACCGGCGACGGCGACGACGAGGAGCAGTTCGTCGTCTTCCGGTTGATGGACGAGGAATACGGCGTCTCGATCGAGGCCGTGCAGGAGATCGTGCGCGTTCCGGACGAGCTCACCCGCATCCCCAAGACGCCGCACTTCATCGAAGGCGTGATCAACCTGCGGGGCGTCGTCCTGCCGGTGATCGACCAGCGTCGCCGCTTCGGGCTCGCCTCGACCCAGCGTAACGATCGTCAACGGATCATGGTGTTCACCATTCACGGGGTTCGCACCGGCTTCATCGTCGACCAGGTCTCGGAGGTGATGCGGATCCCCGCGAAGGTGATCCGTCCGGCTCCGGAGCTGTCGGAGGAGCAGAAGCGCATGATCCGCCGTGTCGCCAATCTCGAGCAACAGAAACGGATGATCCTGCTGCTGGAAGTGACCCAGCTCCTCGACGTGAACGAGGTCGAGGGCATGGCGACCCGGCATTGACGCGTGCTTCGGCGCGGGCGTTCGGCCCGCGCCTCCTCTCCGACCCGGTCAGGCGACATGATCAAGGTGCTGGTGGTCGACGATTCGGCGCTGATGCGGAAGCATCTCACCGACCTCTTTGAATCCGAGGGTGACTACGCGGTGCGGACGGCCCGCAACGGCGTCGAGGCGCTCGCCGCTCTCGAAACGTTCGATCCCGACGTCGTCACCCTCGACATCAACATGCCGGAGATGGACGGGATCACCTGCCTGGCCCGCATCATGCAGCAGCGCCCCAAGCCGGTGCTGATGGTCTCCTCGCTGACCGAGGAAGGCGCCGAGGCGACCCTGCAGGCCCTGAGCCTCGGTGCCGTCGACTTCGTGCACAAGCCGGGCGGCACGATCTCGCTGTCGATCGATCAGATCCGCCGGGAGATTCTCGTCAAGGTGCGTGAATCGATCGGGGCGCGGGTCCGCCGCAGCGCCGGCCTGCGCGGCCGCCTGAGGGCGGAACGCGACCGCATCGCCGGACGTCCCGACTTCGGCCCGCGCCGCCCCGCGTCGACCACGAGCCGCGGCGGGTTCGGCCTCGTCCTCGTCGGAGTCTCGACCGGCGGTCCCGGCACGTTGGAGGAGATCGTCCCGCGGTTGCCGGCCGACTTTCCGTGGGCGGTGCTGATCGCGCAGCACATGCCGGGCACCTTCACCACCGTCTTCGCGCGGCGTCTCGACGAAATGAGCGACGTCAAGGTCGTCGAGGCGTCGCACCAGATGCCGATCGCGCCCGGCACCGTCTACGTCGCCAAGGGCGATGCCGATCTCGTGGTGAGCCGGCGCGCCAGCGGCATGATCGCCACGCCGGTGCCGAGCAGCCGCGACCATGTTTGGCATCCGAGCGTCGCCCGCCTGGTCGCGAGCGCGATCGACGCTGTCCCGGTCGCCCAGCTCGTCGGCGTGCAGCTCACCGGCATGGGTGACGACGGCGCCGCCGAGATGGCGCGCCTCAACCAGCTCGGCGGACGCACGATCGCCCAGGACGCCGAGACCTGTGTGGTGTTCGGCATGCCGAACGAGCTGATCCGCCGAGGCGCGCCGATCGCGTGCTGCCGGACGACCGGATCGGCGAACAGCTCGTCGACTGGGTGCTGGCCGCACCACAGACCTTCAGATCGAGGCGGGCGTGAGCATGGGACTGGTGAAAGCTGCGCGAGTCCGGTCCTCGGGCGAGCATCCGGCGCCGATGCCCGTGGTGCTCGATCTTCCGACGCGCCTCGCCGCCCTCGACTCGCCCGACGCCGCCGGACGGCGGCGCGCCGTTCGCGATCTCGCGGGCGAATCGTCCGCGGTGCCGGCGCTCTGCGGGCGTCTGCTCAAGGAGCAGAACTTGAGCGTCCGCACCGCGCTGTTCACGGCGCTGATCCGTCTGCAGTCTCCCGCCGTGGTGAGCGGCCTGCTGCCGCTCCTGCGGCTCGACGACGCGAACCTGCGCAACGAGGCGATCGACGCCTTGCAGGACATGCCGGAGGAGGTCGGTCCGTTCATCGAGGGCCTGCTCGGCGATCCCGACAGCGACGTTCGGATTCTGGCAATCCAGTTGCTCGGTACCCTGGCGCATCCGCACGCGCCGGGCTGGCTCGTCGACGTCGTCGAAACCGACGGTCACGTGAACGTCTGTGCGGCCGCGGCCGATTGCCTCGCCGAGGTCGGCGGACCCGACGCGATCGGACCGCTGCGACGGCTCGCGCGTCGCTTCCCGGAGGAGCCTTTCGTGGCGTTCGCCGTGGACATGGCCATCCGAAGGATCGAGGGACGATGACGGCGGCCCAGGCCCGCTCCCTCGAGGAGACCATCTCGATCACCCCGGAAGAGTTCGCGAAGCTCTGCGAATTCTTCTACCGGCGGACCGGGATCGTGTTCTCCGAAAAGAAACGCTACTTCGTCGAGCGAAGAGTCCAGGAGAGGATCGCGAAGACGAGGTCGTCGGGCTTCCGCGACTATTTCGGGCTGCTCCGCTTTCAGGCGAGCGGCGAAGAGCTGCAGCAGCTCGTCAACCTGATGACGGTGAACGAGACCTATTTCTTCCGCGAGGACTATCAGTTCACGGCACTGACCCGCGGCATGTTGCCGGAGCTGGCATCCACGCGGAGGCCGGGTGAGCGCATCAGAATATGGTCGCTGCCGTGCTCGACCGGCGAGGAGCCCTATTCGATCGCCATTCATGTGCTGGAGAACTGGCCGCAGTGCGACCAGTACGAGATCCAGATTCTCGCCTCCGACATCGATTCGCGCGTGCTTGCCGACGCCGTCCGCGGCGTCTACGGTGAGCGATCGCTGCAGCGCGTCGGGCCGTCGTTGCGTCAGAAGTATTTCGAGAAGACCAAGGCCGACGAATACCGCCTGCGCGACGAGATCCGCGAGTCGATCGACTTTTCCACCGTGAACGTCGTCGATCGCATGCAGATGGCCGGCTTTCACGGCCTCGACGTGATCTTCTGCCGCAACCTTCTCATCTATTTCGACGACCTTGGTCGCCGCGAGACGGTCGAGACGCTTTACGAGTGCCTCGCCCCTGGCGGCTTCATCTGCCTCGGCCATTCCGAGAACATGAGCCGGATGACCTCGCTGTTCCGGCCGCGCAAGTTCGCCGACACCATCGTTCACCAGAAGCCAATGGACGCCGAGTGAGGCCGCGATGAGCAAGAAGAGCGTATTGGCGGTCGACGACGGCATCACGATGCGGCTGTTCTACCGCGAGGTTCTCGAGAAGGCCGGGTTCGTCGTGGAGGAGGCCGCGAACGGGATCGAGGGGCTCGAACGCGCTCTCATGACCCGTTTCGACCTGATGGTCGTCGACATCAACATGCCGAAGATGAACGGGTACGAGATGGTGCGCCAGATGCGCGACAATCCGGCCCTGAGATCGATTCCCGTCCTCACCGTCTCGACCGAGGAGAAGGAGGGCGACGTGGTCAAGGCCTACGACGCCGGCGCCAACTTCTATCTCGTAAAGCCGGTCCGTCCCGACGATCTCGCTGCAGCGGCACGTCTGCTCACCGGGAGCGTCGCATGACCAACGCGCTGCTCGCCCGCTTCATTCCCGAAGCGCGGGACCTGCTCCAGTCCTCCGCCTCGGGGCTTCTGCGGTTGGAGAAGAACCCGACCGACGCGACCGCGATCAACGAGGTGTTCCGCGCCGTCCACACGCTGAAGGGATCGTCCGGCCTGTTCGACGCGGTGGCGCTGACGCGCCTCGTCCACGCCGCCGAGGATCTCCTCGGCGAAGTGCGTTCGGTCGACCGCGAGCTCGATTCCGATCTGGTCGACACGTTGCTCGACAGCCTCGACCAGGTCAGCGTCTGGATCGACCACCTCGAGCGGCACGAGAGCCTGCCCGAGGACGCCGATCGGGTGTGCAAGGACGCGGTGGCGCGGTTGCGGGCCCATGGTGCGCCGACCGGAGCCCCGGCGAGCGAGGCTGGGGCCGCGGCGGCCGCAGTCGCGGCCGTCGATCTCGATTGGATCGCCGATCTGCCCGAGGCGGACCGCATCGCCGTGTTCGGCCGCGCGTCCCGCGGGCACCCGATCGTCGCCGCCCGGTATCGTCCGGTCGCCGGCTGCTTCTACAGCGGCGAGGATCCGTTCAATCTGGTTCGCCAGGTGCCCGAGCTGGCGGCACTGCGCGTCGCGCCGCAGGCGCCGTGGCCGGCCTTCGGGGATTTCGACCCGTATCAGTGCAATCTGGAGTTCTTCCTGCTCAGCAACGGCCCGCGGGTCGAGATCGAGCATCTGTTCCGTTACGTGTTGGAGCAGGTGGAGATCGAGCAAATCCAGGCCGAGGTCCTGATCCGGCTCGCGGGCGAACACCATGCCGGCCCCGTCCACGACGACTTCGCCGACGACGCGCGAGCGCTCGTCGCGGCGCAGGACTGGGCGACATTGCGGGACGCGACCGCTGCGCTGCTGCGCCTCACCAATCCGGAACTCCACAACGCCGCGGCACTGCGCTGGCTCGCCGCCGTGCTCGGTGCGCCGTTTCCGAACCCGGCCTGGGCGGCGGCCCTGGCCGAGACGGTCGCGGTCGGTGGGGCGCCGGCGTTCGGAGCGCCGCTGCCGGAGTTGCCACGTCCGGTGCTGGCGACGGTGTCGCGTCCTGCGTCAATTGAGCCCGGCCCGAGCAAGGTCATGGCCGACGCCTCGCTCCGTTGGCGGATCGTCGCGGCACAGCGGCGCATCCTCGCGGACGCGCCGGACGCCGATCAGGTTCGCCGTCGCGCACCGGCGGTCGCGCAGGTCCTGGTCGGCCTCGCCCGCAGCGCCGGAGACGAGCGGCGGGCGGCCGACATCGCCGTGGCCGGCGAGACGGCGGAGGTCGAGGGCAGCGCGGCCATGCTGCTCGCGCTGGTGGACGGCTGGCTCGCGACCGACGCAGTGACCGACGATCCGGCCGTAACGGCGCTTTCGCAGAACCAAGACGATTCGGCCGATGGAGCCCCGAGCGCACGCAATGGCGTGCCGACCAAGGCGGACCCCGCACGCGACGAGCGCAATGGGCCGGCCCGGATGCTCAAAGTCGACCAGGCCAAGGTCGATCTTCTAATGAACCTGATCGGCGAGCTGGTCGTCTCCAAGAACAGTCTGCCGTTTCTCGCCAAGCGCGCCGAGCAAATCCACGGGTCGCGAGAGATGGCGCGCGAGATCAAGGACCAGTACGCGGTGATCGATCGCCTTACCCAGGAGATGCAGGGCGCGATCATGCAGGTGCGCATGCTGCCGGTGAGCGAAGTATTCGACCGCTTCCCGCGACTCGTGCGCGATCTCGCTCGCAAGTTGTCGAAGAAGATCGAGCTCGTCATCGAAGGCGAGGACACGGCCGCCGACAAGACGATCGTCGAGGCGCTCGGCGATCCGCTGCTGCATATCGTCCGCAATGCGCTCGACCACGGCATCGAGCAGCCGGCCGACCGCGTCCGCGCTGGCAAGCCGGAGCAGGCGAGGCTGGTGCTGAAGGCGTCTCAGGAGGCAGACCAGGTCGTCATCGAGGTGACGGACGACGGCCGCGGGATCGATCCCGACAAGGTGCGCGCCGCCGCCCTCTCGAAGGGCGTGATCGACGAGGCCGAGGCCGCCCGACTGACCGAGCAGGAGGCGATCGAGCTGATCTTCCGCCCGGGATTCTCGACCGCCGCGCAGGTTTCGGACCTCTCGGGGCGTGGCGTCGGGCTCGACGTCGCGCTCACCACGGTCGAAAAGCTCGGCGGCCGCATCGGAGTCACGTCCCGGCGCGGAGCCGGAACGACGGTGCGGATCGGACTCCCGCTCAGCATGGCGGTGACCCGCGTGATGGTCGTCGAGGTCGCCGGAGAGCTCTACGGCATCCCGATGGACATCATCGCCGAGACGGTCCGGGTGCCGCGCCGTCGGGTCAAGACGATCAAGCAGGCGCCGGCCTTCGTGCTCCGCGACACCGTCGTTCCGCTGCTGCGGCTGTCGCACACCCTCGGCTGCGCCGACCGCCTCGCGGCCGAAGACGGCGACGAGGCCGTGCTGGTGTGCCGCATCGGGGGCAACCCGATCGGACTTGTCGTCGACAGCTTCCGCGAAGGCATGGACGTCATCCTCAAGCCGTTCGACGGGGTGCTCTCCGGGATGCGCGGCTTCGCCGGCACGGCGCTGCTCGGCGACGGGCACGTGCTCCTGGTGCTCGATCTGAAGGAGCTGTTGTGATGCCGCTGCGTTTCGAGGGGCCGAACGTGGTCTTTGAGGGGGCCTGCATGGTGGAGGAGGCGCTCGGCCTCGCCGAGCACTGGCGCGCCGAGCCACCCGGCACTGCCGACCTGTCCGCCTGCACATATCTCCACACCGCGCTCCTGCAGGTCATCGCGGTCGCGGCCCCTACCGCGGTCGTCGCACCGGCCGATCCGCTGCTCGCGCGCTGGATCATGCCGGTCCTCACGCCATCCGCCCTGCCCGGGAATGCCGCGTCATGAGCCTCGTTCTCTCCGTTTCCAACCGGAAGGGCGGCTCGGGCAAGACCACCACCGCCGTCAACCTCGCGGCCGAGTGGGCGGCGCGCGGCCAGCGCACGCTGCTCGTCGATCTCGACACCCAGGGCCACGCCGGTTTCGGCTTCGACATCGTTCCGCGCCGCGGCGAGCCGACCGTGCACGCCCTGTTCGAAGATCCTACCTTCGATCTCGGACGTGCCGTCTATCCGACGACCTACCCGAACCTGTTCGTCGCACCGGCCGACCAGATGTACGAGGGCGTACCGGCCGGCACCGACCGGACCTTGCTCGCCCGCCAGCTCCGCCGGCCGGACATCGCCGCGGCGTTCGACGTGATCGTGATCGACACGCCGCCGGCCGGCGACGCCGTCCTGCTCAACGCGCTGGTCGCGGCCGATGCCGTGCTGATTCCAATCGTCCCGCATGCGTTGTCGGCGGAGGGCGTGAAGCAGCTCACCCGCCTCCTGTTCCGCGTCGCCTCCCACCTCAATCGCGATCTGAGGCTGTTCGGGATCCTGCCCGTGATGCTGAACAGCAGAATCAATCTGCATCGCGCCGTGGTCGACGAGGTGACGACCCAGTTCGGCAGGAACAGGCTGATGAAGGCGATCCGCAGCGACATCCAGGTGGCCGAAGCCTTCGCGGCCCGCAAGCCGGTGCGCGCCTATGCGCCGCGCAGCCGCGGCGCCCTCGACTACCATCTCCTCGTCGAAGAACTCGCCGCTCTGTGGCGCTGGCCCGGTTCGTCTCCCGCTCCTCCCCTCCTGTCCAGTTCGGCCGCGAAAGGCGCCTGCCAATGAGCATCACCATCATGATCGTCGACGACTCTCCCACCATGCTGATGAGCCTGGAGGGCGTGTTGACCAAGGCCGGCTTCGCTGTCGCTCAGGCGAAGAGCGGCGAAGAAGCGCTCGACAGGCTGCGCGCCGGGCCGCGACCCGCCATGGTGATCACCGACCTGAACATGGGAGCCATGAACGGAATAGAACTTATCAGAAGCGTTCGTAAGCTTCCTGGTCATCAATTCGTGCCCATGGTGATGCTGTCGACGGAGTCCCAGCAGGACAGGCGGATCGAGGCGAAATCGGCCGGGGCCACCGGCTGGATCGTAAAGCCAGTCGAACCGGCCGCCCTGCTCCAGGTCATCCGTCAGCTCGTTCCGGGTGCATAGGCCGTGACCCTCGCCGCGCTGCTGGCTCGTCCGAATACGATCGTCCCCGCCGTGGCGGCCTCCGTTGCGGCGGCCGCCGCCGGGACGCTCGTCGGCGGCACGTCGGCGGGTCTCGGGCTGCTCCTCGCGGCGAGCGCGGTCGCCACGCTGGTCGCGGCCCTCGCAGCCTCCGTCCTGGTCGACAAGCTTCGCGGTGAGGCCGGCACGTCGCCAGACACACCGAAGATTGAACTCGCGGCCGAGGTCGCGAGGTCCGCCGACGGCGTGCCGCACCAATCCGCGGAGACCGCGTTGTTGGTGCCGCGGGAAGACGCCGGTCGCAGCCACGCGGCGGCGATTGCCGAGGAGGTCCGGTTGTACCGCCCGGCACTCCAGGCGATCCGTCGCGAGGCGACCGAGGTCAGCAGTGACACCGAGCAGGCGGCCATCGCGATCATCGGTCGCCTCAAGACCGTCGACAGCGAGATCGAGGCTCTGCTGAGCTTCCTGAATACGTCGAGTTCCAACGAAAAGGTCATCGAGATCATCGCTCGGACCGAGCAGAGCCTGCAGGAGAGCCGGTCGCTTCTGGAAACATTCCTCACCCAGCGCACCGAGGATATCGACGACAGCCGTACCCGACTGGTCGGGATCGAGGGCATGACGGCCGAGGTCGCGAGCGCGGTCCAGGACATTCGGACGATCGCACGCCAGACCAACGTGCTCGCGCTGAACGCGACCATCGAGGCGGTTCGGGCCGGCGATGCGGGACGCGGCTTCGCGGTCGTCGCGAAGGAAGTGAAGGACCTGTCCCATCAGTCGGACGCGAGCGCGGCGCGGATCGACGAGAAACTCGTCAAGCTTCACGGAGTCGTCGCGGACAGCATTTCGGTCCTGGTGGAAAGCCGCACGGAGCAGGAGCGTCACGCCCTCGACCTGATCGCCAAGTCGATTTCGGGCCTGGCCGGAAACCTGGAATGCCTGGTCACTCACCAGCGCGAAGTCTTGACCAAGGTTCTCGACGAAAGCGGTCGGCTTTCGGACGACATCATCGGCCTGGTCGGCTCGATACAGTTCCAGGACTGCACCCGGCAGCGCCTGCAGCAGGTCACCCGGCTCGCCGACGTGGTCGACGAGCATCTCGAAATCCTCGGATGTAGCGAGGAGGGAACGGCTCTCGGAGCCGAGGCCAGCATCCGGACGAAGCTCGATGCGCTGATGGCGGGTTATGTGATGGCCAGCCAACGGAACATCCATCGAGCAGCGTTCGACGCGACCGCGGCTCAGGAGGACGTCGGTGCGCGCATCGAGCTGTTCTGAACGTCGCGGCCCGAATGGGCCGTATGGCTCGGCCGATGGGGCCAGCCCTCGCGCATCTCTGGACGTGCCGCAGCATCGCGGCCTTCGACAATCGGCCGCCGGCCGGCTCGTAAGAATGTGAGGGTGTCATGGCTTCGGTTCTGCTCGTCGACGACGTCATGATCGCCCGCTACACGCTGCGCCTGTTTCTCGAACGAGGCGGTCATTCCGTCACCGAATGCGGCGGGGGTGACGAGGCGATCCCGATCCTTTCGGCGCAGCGGTTCGATGTGCTTGTGACCGACGTCTGGATGGCGGGCGGAGACGGGCTCAGCCTGATCCGTCGCATCAAGACCGCAGAGCTCGGACTTCCCGTCGTCGCCGTGACCGGCGGGGCACCGCGCGCGCCCCAGGAGTACTCCGTCGACGAAGCACAGAAGGCCGGTGCCGACCGCGTCCTGATGAAGCCGGTCGGTCTCGACGAGCTGCTCCGCGCCGTCGCGGAGGTGACGGCCGAGCGGCTCGATTAGACGAAGCCTCGAAGCGCCGAGAATCCGACCTCAGCACATTCAAGAGCAAAGGTACGGAGCGAAACCACAGCCTCGACGCGACAGCGTCGCGCTCCCCGGACCCCAGGACGATGTCGATGACTGCAATCGCCACCACTCTCGCCAAACACGAAGCCGAGATCCGCGAAGCGTGGTTCGAGCAGATCACGCAGCTCGCGGCCCGCCTGAAGCTGCCGCATCTGGCGCAGACGTTGCGTGCCGACGCCGCCGAATTCCTCGGCGTGTTCGTCGGTGCGGCCCAGACGGGCGATCCGGATAGCCAAAGCGCCGCGCTCGCGAGCCTCCTCCGCAAGACGGCGGAGATCAGCGCCTCCCGGGCGCGGGACGGATTTACGCCGACCGAGACAGCCGGCTTCGTGATGGGACTGAAGGACGTGCTGCTTCCGGTCGTTATTGCCGAGCATGGGACCGACCCCGACGCGCTGGCGGCCGCCCTCACACAGGCCAACAAGCTGGTCGACGACCTCGCCGTCGAAACCTTCGCCACCTTCACCCGCACCCGCGAGGAGATCATCGAGCGGCAGAGCCGGTCGATCCTTGACCTCTCCACCCCGACGCTGAAGATCTGGGACGGAATTCTGCTGATGCCGCTGGTCGGAATCATCGACACGCAGCGTGCCCAGCAGGTGATGGAGGCGATGCTGACCGCGATCACGCGTGAGGAGGCGCGGGTCGCGATCCTTGACGTCACCGGGATTCCGGTGATCGACACCCGCGTCTGCCTCCACCTCACCCGGACCGTCAGTGCCGCACGCCTGCTCGGGGCGCAGGTCGTCGTGACCGGGATCAGCCCCGACGCGGCCCAGACGCTGGTGAAGCTCGACGTCGACCTGAGCCGCATGATCACCCGCGGCTCGCTGCGTGCCGGACTCGCCGAGGCGATGCGACTGCTCGGCTCCGCAGGCGGTCCGGCACCGCGGGAGGCGTCGCGATGAAGGTTCCGATCCTCAGGCTCGGGCGCATTCTGCTGACTTCGGTGCTGGCCGATCTGATCGACGAGCAAGCGGTGCAGCTGCAGTCGGAGATTCTCGCCCTCATCCGCGACGATCGGGCCGACGGTGTCGTCATCGACATCTCGGGCCTCGACGTGGTCGATTCCTACATTGCCCGCCTTCTCAACGAGACGGCCCGCATGGTCAGGATCATCGGGGGTGAGGCGGTGCTGACCGGCATGCAGCCGCTCGTCGCCCTCACTCTCGTCGAAATGGGACGCGAGACGCTGGAGATGCAGACGGCGCTCGATCTCGAGGCGGGTGTGGCCGTTCTGAACGAGCTCATCGCAGCCAAAGGCCCACCGCGGACGATTGCGGCCCCTCACGTCGACGCGTGAGAAGGAAGCGACCATGGACGACCGGCAGGTCCTGCAGACCGTCAAGGTACAACAGGACATCATCAGCGCCAGGCAGGCCGGACGAGACCTCGCCCGGGCAGCAGGGTTCGGGATGGTGGATCAGACCCGGATCGCCACCGCGATCTCCGAGCTCACGCGCAACGCGCTGGTCTACGCAGGCGGAGGCCATTGCGCTATCACGATGAAGCAGAGGAGCGGTCGACGACGATCCGCATCGTTGTGTCCGACCAGGGTCCCGGCATTCCGGACGTCTGCAAGGCGGTCGAGCCCGGTTACTCGGGCGGACGTGGACTGGGGCTGGGGCTCTCGGCCGTCCGCAACCTGATGGGATGTCTGAGCATCGAGAGTCGCCCCGGCCGAACCGAGGTTACCACTAGCATGACGCGACGACGGTGACCCGAACCCTCGCCATGGAATGCCGCGTCACGCGCGAGCTCGACGTCGCGGATGCGCGGCGCCATGCCAAGCAGACGGCGGAGAGTCTTCGGTTCCGGACCGTGAGGGTGTACCGGCTGGTCACGGCCGTGTCCGAGCTCGCGTGCAATCTCTGCTTCCACGCGAGCCGCGGCGGCGTCGTGCGCCTGTTCGTCGTTCGGGCAGGCGACGTCGACGGGATCGAGGTCGTCACCGAGGACGACGGACCCGGCATTGCCGATATCGCACTCGCAATGCGCGATGGCTATTCCACGATCGGTGGATTGGGCTCCGGGCTTCCCGGGACTCAACGTCTGATGGACGAGTTCGTCATCTGGTCCGAGTTCGGGCGCGGCACGCGGGTGACGGCGGTGATTTGGAACAGATGATCGTCGGGGGCGCTACACGTTCATTCCGCGGCGAGACCTGGTGCGGTGACGCCTGGGCCTGTCGCCGGATAGACACCGTCGAGCAGGTCGCTCTCGTCGACGGGCTCGGGCACGGCCGAGAGGCCGCCGCGGCGGCAGAGGCGGCGCTTGCGTCGTTCGCGACGACGGATCGAGCCGGCCCGGATCGGATCCTGTGTCGCATGGACGAGGCAATCCGGACGACGCGTGGGGCCGCCGTCGTCGTTGCCTCGATCGAACCGGCGACACGACGGCTCGTCGTCGCCGGCATCGGAAACGTCAGGGCCGCCCTGTTCGGGCGACGGCGGGTTCACATCGAGTCGGTGCCGGGGATCGTCGGCACCGGGATCCGAACGCCGCGGCCGCTCGAACTCCATTGGACCGATCGGGATCTGCTGGTGCTGTGGAGCGACGGCGTCGCGGCCGGCCTCGACGTCGATCGGAGCCTCCTCCGACTGAAGCACCAGCCGGATGCCGTCGCCCGGCGGCTGCTGGACGAGTTTGCGACCGGAACCGACGACGCGGCCGTCGTCTGCACGCTGCTCGGCGGAACGTCGTCATGAGAGATCTCTCCCTGCGCTACACCGAGCAGATGCTCGTCTATGTTCGATCGGAGGACGAGGCTGCGCTGGCGGCCATCGTCGCAATAGGGTGTGAGATCGTCGCCTCCGATCTGCCGATCGAGGAGATCGCCGGACTCCAGGAGGAGGCCGTGCTGGCGGTCTCGCGGCTGCATTGGACTGAATCACCCGACGTCGTGGTGCGGCGCTCGTCGGTCTGCCTGGCAGAGCTGTTGATCGGCTATTCGGTCGCTTATCGAGACCGCGCCGAGCTCGTCGCGCGCGAACGCCGGCGCATTGCGCAGCACGATCGCCGCCTCGCCGCCCTCGGCCAACTCGTCGGTGGTGTCGCGCACGAGCTGAACAATCTGCTCCAGCCGATCCGCGGCATGGCCGAGCTCGGCCTGCTGGACGTGCCGCCGTCGGGAACGCTGCACACCTATTTCGCCGCCGTTCTTTCGTCGGCCGAGCAGGCGGCCTGTATCGTGCGCGGCATATTGGGCTATTTGCGCCAGGAGGCTCCCCAGCTCCGCCCTATTGGTATCGGTCATGCGTTGGAGCGGAGCGTCGAATTCGCTCGCATGGGCATCGTTCCCGGTTTGCGGCTCCGGCTGGAGGTCGCAGAGCGCGATGCGGTCGTGATAGGCGACGAAAGCGAGCTGACCCAGATCATCGTCAATCTCGTTCAGAACGCGGCTCGTGCGATGCACGGCAAGGGAGACATCGTGATCCGCGTTGAGCGGACTCCGGCCCGGTCGTCCATGGCCGGCGAAGGAGTTCTGATCACGGTTCGCGACGATGGTCCGGGCATGGACGCGACCGTGGCCGCGCAGGCTTTCGACCCGTTCTTCACGACTCGTCCTCCGGGGGAGGGAACCGGCCTTGGACTCGCAATCGTTCGCGAGATCGTGCATGCCTGGGGTGGGGAGGTGAGCCTCGACACCGCGCCCGGACGAGGCACAATGGTCATTGTGAGGCTGCCGGTACAATGCGGTCAGAACAGAGAGCATTGATCGATCGACCACGTTGGAAATATTACCATCGGTCTGATCGGTCACTGTCGTTCGACACTTTCGCGACAGCTGGATAACCGAATGTCAGATCTCGCGGTGGTCGGGAGTATGTGCCTGACGTGGGTCGGCCAGACCGTTCCCTTGGCCGAAGTTCAAGAAACCTGCCGGTGTGCTCCGCCTTGGACGACTCCAGCAGGAGATCCGGACTCTCGGCTGGCTTCCGGGTCTGGCGCGGAGCTTGTCATCGGGCCCGGCCAAAGGCCGGACCCGATGGTGCCGTCCGGAACGACCATCCAACCAACCGAAGTGCCGCTTCAGCGGCCTGCGGCTCACGTCGGCCACTTGGCTTTCTCGCGCAGGCCCAGGGCCGCGTCGCGTGCCTCGGTGACGACCTTACCGTGATCCAGCGCCGTGTAGGCGCCGGCTCGGCGCAGGATGCGGCCGTCGACCATCACGGTATCGACGTTGGTCGGCAACGCGCGTGCGACGACCGTCTCGTAGGGATCGCTCATCGGCGCCAGGTTCGGGTCGCCGACGCGGATCAGCACCAGGTCGGCGCGCTTGCCGGGTGTGATGGAGCCGGTCCGGTCGGCAATGCCGAGATCGACGGCGCCGTCGATGGTGGCGAGCTGCAACAGACGTTTCAGGGTGAGCGGCACCTTGGCGCCGATGCGATGCTGGTGGAGGGCGAACAGCAGGCGCATGGACGCGAACGGATCGACGCTCGCCGAGGCGACATGGTCGGTCGACAGGCTCACCTTGACGCCCGCCTCCAGGAGCTCGCCGAGCTGGATGACGCCGAGCTGCGAGGCGCGGCGGGCCTCGAGCTGTGGCGACATCGAGTAGCTCACGCCGCGCTCCTTCAGGATGACGCGCTCCTCCGGCGTGGTCAGCAGCGGGTGGACGAGCTGCACGTCGGGGCCGAGCAGGCCGGCCTTCTCCAGCTCGGTGATCGGGCTGGCACCGGACGTGTGCATGGTGATCGGGACGCCGAGCGCACGGGCGCCGTCCCAGTCGCGCTTGATGTTCTCGATGGTCAGGATGCCGCGCGACGCGGTGGCGGCGGAGCCGCCGATGGTCATGGCGCCGAGATTGCGCGAGCAGATGCCGAGCGTGAGCAAGCCCGCCGGGTCCGGCATCCAGTCCTTCTTCACACGCGCGAGGCCGGCGAAGTCCATCGGCGCGTCGTCCGGAAGGCCGACCGGCGTCCCGTAGGCCAGTCGGCCCCGGATGCCGACGTCACGCATCGCGGAGAGCTCGGCGTCGGCGTGGTCGGGACTGCGGGTGTTGTGCGCCCAGTTGTGGACCGTGGTGACGCCGGCGGCGAGCGCCTCGGCGGCGCCGAGCCGGGCCGATCGATAGGCATCCTCTGGCGCCATCAGCGGTCCGAGGCGCGCCGTCACCGGGAAGTAGCCGAGGGCCGGGACGTCGGCCCGGACGAACAGCCGGAACATGCTGTTCCACAGATGGAAGTGGGTGTCGATGAAGCCCGGGAGGCAGATCGTGCCGGTGCCGTCGATCACCTGGGCGGCCGGCGCGTCGATCCTTTCGGCGACCGCCACGATGGCGCCGTCGCGCACGTGGACGTCGCCGGCGGCGAGATCCGGCACGGCCGGGTCCATGGTCAGGACGGTGGCCCCGCGGATCACGACCTCGCCTCGGGGTGGCAGCGGCGCGGGCGGCGCACTCGCCGATCGCGACGGCTGTTGCGCCAGGAGCCGGCGCGGCATCAGGGCCGCGCCGCCCAATGCGGACGCCCCCAGCAACAGCCGGCGTCGGCTGAACGACGTGTCGATCATGACGGTCCTCCCATGGGTGATCCCAAGATCGCGCCCCCCACCGCCGGCCGTTCGGCAGGGCGAGGCGCTCCGGCGATTCGGATTTTTGACTATGGGAAAGTGGCACGGGCCGTCGACCTACGGCAAGATCGCCGGCGCGCCGAATCCGCGGCGGCGCGGGCGCTGCCGGGCTTTCCGGTGGCGGCGACACGAGCAGATCATGAAGGAGATCGGCGTCCAGGATGTTCAGAACTGCGCTCGAAGATCGAGACGCATCTGGAGCAGACGAGGAGCCAGGCGGATCGCCTGCGCAGCTGCATCGAACGGCAAGCGGGCAGCACATCCACCTTCAAGGACACGACCGCTCGGGTCTCGGTCTCGGTCAGGCGCTCACCGGTGTGTTGACGAGCGACGGGTGGTGAAGACATCGGTCGCCAGCTTCGCCTTCGAGTAGATGGAAATCGCGATCTACAAAGCGCTCGTCGCTGCGGCGGAGAGCGTCGGCGATCTCGCAAGGAGGTCTGCCAGCAGATTCTCACCGAAGAGCAGGAGCTGGCTGCCTGGTTGGACGAGAACCTGCCGGACGTTACCCGCGCCTTTCTGGCCCGGGATGCATCGGCGACACGAGCCGGAGGCTCATTGGTTGGAGCATCTTGATCGACGGCGTGGCGGTCGAAATCGAACCACCACGCCGCTCATTGTCGTTCTGAGGCCAATGCCTCGATCCCGGACGGGGAGCGCTCGCCGCCTGTGGAGGTGTCAGAACGACTTGAAGTTGCACTTCATGGCCGGGACCACGATGATCTTGCCAGTAGCCGGATTGAACCGCGTGTCCTTGCCGAAGACGCACGCCTTGCCGTCGAGCTTCCCGTCATCGTGGAGGGTCTTGCCGGTCTCCTGATCGAAGACCTTGAAACGCTGTGGGCGGGCGTCGGCCGAACCGGCGGCAGTGGTCAGCACCAGGGCGGCGGCGGCGAAAGCGAGCACGGCACGGGTCATCGGAGCCTCCGAGGGGTTGGGCTTCATGTCGAAGCATGTTCGTATTGATGCCTTGTGCCGGACCTCCGGACCGTGACCTTCCTCACATTGCCTCCGACCATCAGCAGCGGTTTCGACGATCGGGCGCTGCCCGATGTTGACGGTAATTCGAAGGGGTTTCCTGAGCGACTGGAAGCAGCCCGGTGTCGAGGCCGAGGTTCGGGCCACCATTGCCGTAGTTTTTCAGGCTACCGCGGACGGCCATGCGCTGAATGCGTCGCTGCGGGTACGGCTCGCCAGCGCATCTGATCAGCTCGAGGACGCCGCGAAGGCGCTCACGAAGTTACGGCACGCTGGAGAGGAGGCACGTCGTTCGCGGCGTGCTCCTCGCCCCACACATCCTTCATGGACAGGGCGGCGCGGTCACAGGCTGCGCGCATGGGTGCCGGCCAGTGGCCGCCGATGACGATCCCGCAGGCCCGGGACACACCATGACGGCGGTGGTGCCCGCGAAAAAAAGTGGCTGGGGTTTCCGCCGCCCCAGCCACTCGATTTGCGGACCGCGACGGCAGTCCGGCGGACAGGCTAGCGAGCCCAGTAGCCGCCCCAGCCGCCGCCCTGGCTGCCGCGCGAGCCGCCACCGTAGCCGCCCGCACCACCGCCGTAGCCGCCGCCACCACCGCCCCAGCCGCCACCACCGCCCTGGCCATAGACGCCGCCCTGACCGCGGCCGCTGCCGCCACCGTAGACGCCGCCCTGGCCGCGACCGCCTCCCGAGTTGCCGTAGACGCCGCCCTGGCCGCGACCGCCTCCCGCGTTGCCGTAGACGCCGCCTTGGCCACGGCCACCGCCACCGTAGACGCCGCCCTGGCCACGGCCGCCGCCCGCGTTGGTCTTGCAGTTCGTGGCACCCGGCACGCAGGATCCGGGATTCGAAGCTCCGCCGCGTTCAAATAGACCGGACGCGCATCGGACGTGACAAGGAGAACAGCCGCAGTCAGGCGGTCGAGAGCGGCCGACAGCGCGACCTCGTTGGTCCGGTGAAAATCGATGACTTTGCCGATCGAGGCTGCGCGGCGGACGTGCGGAACGAGCAACGCGAAGCGCGCTTTGGCGCTGTCGTCGAAGAGCCTGTCGCGCTCGAGACGGCGAATCGCCAGGGCAGCGGCGCCCGTCGCCGTCCGCTCCAGATTGGAATAGAGCACATCGAGGATGCCTTGCGGCTGCACCCACTCCTGATAGAGCCGCGAGGTCCGGAATTCGTCCAGCGGCATGATATCGTTCACCGCGTGGACGGTGCCGACCTCCAAGAAGGACGACGCCGGAAACAAGGGGTTCAGCGGCGCGTATCTTTCGAAGTAGAGCTGCCGATAATGAAGGTCTTCGCCCCAGGAATGAAACACGACGACCTTTTGAGTCACAATGTCCTGGAAGAACAGGTTGGCGGTGCATCCCTGCACGAAATAACATGCGTGGTGCAGGACATCGGGCCACAGGCTCGCGTCGAGAGACGCATCGTAGATGCGCTCGATCAGCCGGAAGACTTGTTCGAGTTCGTTCATGGACGGCTTTGCTGCACGAACGGCGACACCGACGAATGATCACGCGCCGGCCGGTGCAAGCGAATATCTTTTCACCGAAGCCGGGAACTTCTTGGGTGTGAGTCGCTCGGGGCGGCAAGGGGGGATTTGATGCGGATGGGAATAATAGGCCGTTTTGATTCGCGGTACCAAGCGCGACGTTCTGCCGTGCGCACTGGCCCGGCGATTTCTGTTCGAGACCATTCACGACGGGGCGCTGATTACCATCGGGAGCGGGCCGGCCGCGCAAGGCCAGCCCGAGCGCAGCGGTAACCCACGGTCGCCCGCTGCATCAGGTTTCGATACACGGCCCTGCGTGAGGGGCGACGTGCCCTCGATCGAGCGCGCACGCGATAGACCATACCGCAACGCGAACGCGCGGACACCGCCACCGCCGGTTCATCCGCGGTCAGTCCCGGTGTCGGCGCGGATCGGCTTCGTAAACCGCTCAGGCCGCCCGGGCGGTGTCGAGGAATTTCGTCACCTCTGAGCGGAGTTGGTTGCTCTCGGAGGCTAGATGACCGGCGGCTCTGAGTACTTCGCTCGACGCCTCTCCGGTCTCTTCCGCCCCGCGGTTCTCCGGCGGGTCGGCCGGTTCGGATGCACGTTAGCGGCTCCGTGGCGCGGGGGAAGGCACGACGGCCGGCCCCGGAGACACCGCGGGAGCTACGGTCGAGCGACGGCCAGCACGGCGGGGTCGCCGCTCGCGGCGCGGAACAGCGTCGGCTCGTCGACGGCGCCGCGGGGGAACGCGGCGACGACGGCTCGATCGCGCATCACCAGGATGCGGTCGGCGACCGCCAGAAGCTCGGCGAATTCCGAGGAGACGACCAGCACGGCGAGCCCGCGTCCGGCGAGCTCGACCAGCAGATCGTGGATCTGCGCCTTGGCGCCGACATCGACGCCGCGGGTCGGCTCGTCGCAGATCAGCACCCGCGGCTCCGCCAGCAGGGCGCGGGCGAACACCGCCTTCTGCTGGTTGCCGCCGGAGAGGTGGTTCACGGGGGCAGCGAGGCCGGGCGCCACGAGGCGCAGCCGCGCCAGCATGTCGCCGCCGAGCCGCTGCTCGCGACCTCTCTGCAGCAGGCCGAAGCGCGACACCCGGTCGAGCGCGCCGGCCGTGGTGTTGGTGAGCACGCCGAGCGGCACGAACAGGCCGTCGCGCTTGCGGTCCTCGGTGACGTAGACGATGCCGTGGCGCAGCGCCGCGCCGGGCGTACGCGGATCGACGGCCTCACCGTCGATCGTCGTCTCGATCTCGCCCGGGCGCGCGTGGCCGGCGAGCGCCCGCGCCAGATGGGTGCGCCCGGCGCCGACAAAGCCGGCGAGCCCGACGATCTCGCCGGCCCGCACGACGATGCTGCTCGTCGCTTCGCCGGCCCGGTAGGTCGCGGCCAGCCGAACCGGCCCGGGCGTCGCACGCCGCATCGCCGTGGCGGCGCCTGCCGCCTCGCCGAGCATCAGGCTCACCAGCCCGGCATGATCGAGGTCGGCGATGCGGCGCGTCGCTACGCGGACACCGTTGCGCAGGACCGTCACCCGGTCGGCGATGCGGAACACCTCGTCGAGCCGGTGCGACACGTAGAGAATCGCGACGCCCACGGCCTTCAGGCGCTCGATCACGGCGAACAGCCGCTGCTGCTCGGGCGGCGACAGCGCGGCGGTCGGCTCGTCGAGGATCAGCACCCGCGCATCGAACGACAGCGCGCGGGCGATCTCGACGAGCTGCTGCTCGGCGACGCTGAGGCCGGCGACCGGCGCATCGGGATCGAGCCGGAATCCGTAGCCGTCGAGCAGCGCCGCCGCGTCACGCCGCATGCGGGCCCGGTCGACCAGGCCGAGCCGGGTGCGCGGCTCGCGGCCGAGAAAGATGTTGGTGGCGACGTCGAGCAGCGGCGCCAGCGAGAACTCCTGGTGGACGATGCTGACGCCGGCCCGGTGGGCCTGCTGCGGCGTGGCGAAGCGCACTGCGTCCCCGGCCAGACGGATCGCGCCCGCGCTCGGCGCCAGCGACCCCGACACGATGTTGAGGAACGTGGACTTGCCGGCGCCGTTGGCGCCGACCAGGGCGTGCACCTCGCCGGCCTCGGCGGCGAAGTCGACGCCCGAGAGGACCGGCACGCCGGCGAAGGACTTCGACAATCCCTCGGTCTCGAGAAGAGCCATCGCCGGCGTGCTCCGTATCTCTCCGCCGCCGCTACTTCGGCTGCCAGCTGCCCGGCAGCTCGTTCGCCCAGACGTCGTCGGAGGCGTCCCGCCGCACATACTTGCCGACCTCCGAGGCCGGGATGACGACCGAGGGGACCTGGCGTCCGCGCTCGACTGGCTGACCCTTCAGGATCTCCAACCCCAGCTGGACGGCGTCGCGGCCGACCTTGGTCGGAAACGTGATGATGCCGCCCTTCTGGTTCTTGTCGACCCATTTGAGCCAGCCGTTGTACTCGTCGGCCGGCGACATCACGACCTCGTTCAGCCGGCCGGCCTCCTCGAACGCCTCAGCTAGGCCGGCGGACATCTGACCGGACGGCGAGAACACCCCGTCGATGCGCGGGAAGCGCTGCAGCAGGTTCTCGGTGATCTGCTTCGAGCGGGCCCGGTTCCAGTTGCCGTGCTCGGCCGAGAGGAGCTCGATGCCCGGGAACTCCTTCATGACAGCGTCGAGCGCCGCCTTCTGGTCCACCGTCGCCGAATGCCCGGCAATTGGCAGCATGGCGATGATCTTGCCCTTGCCGCCCATGTCCTTGAATAGCTGCCGGGCCGTCTTCTCGCCGAGGTCCCATTGGCCGATATAGGCGTTCGAGGTGGTGCTCGGGCTGTAGTAGAAGCCGCCGCCGGTGTTGACGGTCGGGATGCCGGCGTCGACCGCCTTCTGCAGGGCGCCGGCGATCGCCTTGTTGTCGACCGGCCAGTAGATGATCAGGTCGACCTTCTTGTTGATCAAATCCTCAATGTCGGCCACCTGCTTGGCCGGCTTGAAGCCGGCGTCGGTGACGACGACCTCCTTGATCTCGGGATGCAGCGAGGCCTCGTACTTGACGTGGGCGAGAGCGTAGACGACCCAGGAGTTGGTGAGATAGCCGGCCGAGACGCCGATCGTGTAGGGCCCCGGCTTCTTGAACCGCGCCGTGTCGACCTTCTCGGCCGCCTGGGCGACCAGCTCCTCCCGCTTGGTCTGCGCCGCCGCCGGCCCGACCGCCGACAGCCCCACGGCCACGACGGCCGACAGCATGATCACGCGTGCGTATCGCATGTCGTCACCCTTTCTCCGGTTCAAGCCTGCCGGACCTCGCGCATGCGCCGATAGAGAGCCGAGGCCGCAATGATGACGGCGCCCTTGACCACGAGCTGGGCGTGGTAAGGGAGGCCGACGACGTTCACGAGATTGAAGGCGACGAACAGGATCAGCACGCCGGCGACCGTGCCGCCGATCCCGCCGCGTCCGCCCTCGAATGTGGTACCGCCCAGCACCACGGCGGCGAGCACGTCGAACTCGTAGCCGCTCGCCGCCAGCGACCCCGAGACGCCCGACCGGGCCAGCAGCGCGAGGCCGCCGAGCCCGCCGAACAGGCCCGAGAGCGTATAGGCGATCAGGACGGTGCGCCGCACCGGCAGGCCGGCGAGGCGTGCGGTCGCCGGATTGCTGCCGATCAGATACAGCCGCCGGCCGAAGGTGGTGAGCCGCTGCACCGCGAGGCCGAAGCCGGCCACCCCCACGAAGGCGAGGCCGAGTATCGGCAGGACGCCGCCGATCCGGATGTTGAAGACCTCGCGGAAGCCGGGCGCGACGATGCCGTGCGCGGTGCCGCCGGTGATCAGCTGGGTGACGCCGTAGAGCGTGATCGCGGTGCCGAGCGTGAGGATGAACGGCGATACGCCCGTGAAGGCGATCATGGCGCCGTTGAGGGCGCCGACCGCGGCGCCTGCCAGGCAGGCGAGAACGACCGCGGGCGCGATATTCGCGGGATCGCCCGCCATGACGGCGGCGCACACGACGGCACCCAGCGAGATGGTGGCGCCGATCGAGAGATCGACGCCGCCGAGGATCATCACCAGCGTGACGCCGACCGCGGCGATGCCGATCGGCGCCGCCTGGCGCACGATGTTGCCGAGATAGACGGGCCGTAGGAAGGCGTCCGAGAGGGCGCCGGCGACCACCAGGAGCGCGATCAGGACCAGCCAGATCGCCAGCGTCTCCGGGATCCGGCGGGGCCGCCGCGGCGCCGTCCGCGGCAGAGCCGCGGCCGCCATCTCGTGGGGCCCGCTCATCGCGCCGCCTCCGGGCGGATCTGGCCGATCAGGATGACGACGATCACCACGCCGCCCTTGATCACCATCTGCAGGAACGAGGAGACCTCCAGCAGGTTGAGCATGTTGCTGACCATCCCGAGCACCACCGCGGCGGCGACGCTGGCGACGACGCTGCCGCGGCCGCCGGCGAGCGCGGTGCCGCCCAGCACCACGGCGACGATGGCGTCGAGCTCCAGCCCGACGCCGGCGTTCGGGTAGCCGGTGCCGAGCCGGCCGAGCAGCAGCAGGCCGGCGAGGCCGGCCGACAGGCCGCTGATCACGAAGGCGGCGAGGACGACACGGTCGACCGCGATGCCGGCCTGGCGGGCGCTCTGCACGGCGCCGCCGACCGCGGCGAGATGCACGCCGAAGCGCGTGTGGTGGAGCGCCACGTGCGCGAGCCCGGTCGCGATCAGCACCAGCAGGAACGACGGCGGCAGGCCGAGGACCTCGCCATTGGCAAGCCAGGTGATCGCCGGCGACGGCGCTCCGACGCTCTGGTCCGTGTAGATGAAGGTGACGCCCTGCAGGATGGTCAGCATCCCGAGCGTCAGGATAAGAGAGTTGATGCGCAGGGCGTTGTTGAGCAGCCCGGTGAGCGCCCCGATCCCGGCGCCGAGCGCGACGGTGAGCCCGACCGCCGCGAGCGTCGCCTCGGCCCGACCATCCATCAGGTCGGCGGTCAGCACCAGCACCAGGGTCGCCAGCATGCCGACCGAGAGATCCATCAGGCCGGCGACGACCACGAAGGTCTGGCCGATCGCCAGCAACGCCAGCACGGCCGACTGCCGCGCCACATTGGCGAGGTTGTCGGGAGAGAAGAAGCCGGGCAGCAGCGCAACGGCGAGCGCGAGCAGCACCACCGCGACCCAGATGATCGGCGGTCCGCTCACGGCGCGTCGGGTCAAGCTGCCGGCCGTCATGATCACGCCCCGAGCGCCGCGACGACTGCGGCGGAGCTGTCGACCCAGCCGAACTTCATGGCGAAGTTCTTCAGCGTCGCGGCGTGCAGTTCGGGCGCGAAGGACGACACCGCGTCCTCGACCATTGTGGTGCGGAAGCCGTGGTGGAACGCTCCGCGGGCCGTGTCCTCGACGCAGATCTGCGTCACCGTGCCGGTGACCACCAGCGAGCGCACGCCCTTCTGGCGCAGCCGGTCGGACAGCGAGGTGCCGTGGAAGCCGCCATAGCCGTATTTCTCGATGATCAGGTCTTCGGGCTCGGGATAGATCTCCGTCACCACGTCGGTGCAGTCGAGCGGGCCGTCGGCGTCGCCGTAGGTACGCGAGACGCCGCGGCGACACAGGCAGACGGGCGGTGTGCATTGCGGCGACCAAGTCCACAGCAGCGAGGGCTCCTCGGTCGACAGGAACTTGGTGTAGACGACCGGCAGGCCCCTGGCCCGGAACGCGGCGATCAGGCGAGCATGAGCCGGCAGGGTCGCCCGAGCGTCCGGCACCTCGAGCGGCGCGCCGACCCGCACGAAGTCGTTCTGCATGTCGACGATCAGCAGGGCCGGGTCGAGATAGTGGGCAGATGCATCGGGCATGGGCCGAACCCTCCGAACCGTGAGGCTGCGGCGAGGATGCCGAGGCTCCGGCACGCTGTCGTTACCGGACGGACCGGAAAATTACCTTGTAGTCCGATTTGGAGATCCCTAGCCTCCCGGCCCATGGAGGGTTGCGATGGCGGGCGAGGTTCGAGTCTTCGTCGGCCGGTTCGGCCGGATCGCGCTTCTGGAGCGCACGCCGACCATCGCCGAGCACGCTCATGCGCAGGCGCATGCCCTCATCAAGGTGTCGGGGGCGGATGCGACGTTTCTGGTAGAGGGCCTGGAGCAGGTTCTCGACGCCGGCTCGGCCGTGCTGATCGACCCGTGGGCCGTGCATGCTGGGCTGCCGCTGGCCGGCGGGGCGACGGCCCAGCTTCTCGCCCTCTACATCGCGCCCTACTGGTTCGAGCGTCGCGTGCAGGCGGCCATCGCGGCAGGTCGCCGTCGGGTGTTTTCCACTCCGCGCGCCCCACTGATGCCGACCGTGCAGGCCGAGGCCGACCGGGTGCTGGACCTGATGCGGGACGATGCCGCGGACGATGACGCGCTCGACCGCGCCTGCGACCTGCTGTTCCGGGCCGTGGTGACCTGCTACGGCGCCGCCGATCTCGGCGAGGGGCACTCTGCCGACCCGCGACCGAGCGACTACCGGATCCGGCGGGCCATCGTGCACATGCGGGCCAAGCCTGGATTGGCGCTCGACATCGACGCGTGCGCAGCGGTCGCGGGCCTTTCGCGCTCGCGGTTCTTCGAACTGTTCCGCACCTGCACGGGCGTGAGCCCGCGGGTTTACGCAAACGCGGTGTGCATCGAAGCGGCGATCGGGATGCTGGGCACATCGGCGATGCCGATCCACGCCATAGCCGAGCGGCTGGGCTTTTCGGCCCCGAGCCATTTTACCCGCTTCTTCCTGCAGCATCTCGGCTCGACGCCGCGGGCCTTCCGCAACGGCGTGCGTCGCTGTGCGGTGGCGTGATGAGCACGCGCACGCCCCGCACGGTCTGCTTGCGCCGGCCCCTTCATGGAGTGTGCAGAGGAGTCCGCCTTCGGCCTGCGCAGCCCCGAAATCGTTCACAGCGGAATAGTTGAACGCCCCTGGCCAGCGCCTTCAGAATGCGGACGCGCGGGTCGGCCATGTTCGCAACCTGCGAATCGACCTTTTCATTCGCAACAAGCCGTCAGTGTGGTGCCATCATTGGAGCGACGGGCGACTAGACGCGAAAGCGGCGATCGCCAGTTTGCCGGCAACCTGCGGATCTGGGTGGTTCGCAGGTTGCCCGCAACCTGTCGCCCGTCTGCGACCGTTGCTACGCACGCGCTTGCGCGATCTCGTTGACAGTCGATGTCCGTTGGTAGCCGCTCATTTGATGAGCTTGTCGACCAGCCCATGGCACTCGGCGCCCATCGGATCGGATGGCTGTCGAGCCTGTGTTTGTTGGCAGAATTGATGGTGTACGCGTGCAGGCTACGCGTTGGCGGGCAAAATCACGCGTGATTTGCTCCCCCCGTTACTACCCCCGTTTTGTAACGTTTGCTTCGGAAAGTGTAACGCTTGCTCGGGATTGTGGCGGTCTCACATCACAGCGATGCGCCGGTAAACCTCGCGCATCCGCGCCTCGGTCTCGGCGCGCATTTCAGCAAGCTCGCGGTTGAATGCGGCCCGCTCTTCAGGCGTCATGTAGTCCGGTTCTGGTGTCCGTTCGCTCGCTGGCGCAGCCTGTGGCTGCGCGATGCCGACGACCAGCTGCCGGTGCTGCCGCAGTATCGCCGCGACGTTCGTCGTCGCCCGGCGCGGGTGCGCCGGGCCGGTCGATGCGGTAGCGGCTGATTCAAGCTGTCCATGTGGACAGCAGCGAATCGGGGCCGGATGAGGGGCGACGCACAGATCAGACCTCGGACAAGCCGATCGCGGGTTTCGATGCACGCCCCTGCGTAAGGGGCGACCCGCAGCCGACGCAACATCGCGCAGGACAATGTGTTTCGATCCACGCCCCTGCGTGAGGGGCGACCTTCGACCGGCGCGTATCGTCGGCCGCCCCGTTTGGTAGACGGAGCAGACCATGACGAAGAGAACGAGACGGAAGATCGACGCGGGACTGAAGGCGAAGATTGCGCTGGAGGCGATCCGCGAGCAGGCGACGGTGGCCGACCTGGCGCAGCGCTACGAGGTCCATCCCAACCAGATTTACGCTTGGAAAAAGCAGCTTCTGGACAACGCGGCGCGGGCGTTCGACCCGAGCGTGGGTGTGGACGCCGAGAAGGTCGCGCAGAAGACGGTCGACGACCTCTACGCGAAGATCGGCCAGTTGACGGTGGAGCGGAATTTTTTAGTCAAGAGGTCCGGCAGATGAGCGCGGCGGACCGGCGAGAGATGCTCGATCGCGGCGACGAGACGCTGTCGGTGCGGCGGCAATGTGCCCTGCTCGGGGTGGCGCGGTCGAGCGTCTATCGGCCCGATCGGCCGGCGAACGACAACGATCTCGCCCTGACGCGGCGGATCGACGAGCTGTTCACCGCGTGGCCGTTCTACGGCTCGCGCCGGCTGACGGCGACGCTTCGGGCGGAGGGCGGGCTTGTCACCCGCAGGCTACGCCGACACGATGGGTGCCGAGCCCTCGTTCGGCGCGCATGATCCGATAAATGGACCGGGCGACGGTCCACGGTCGAACGTGGTGTGGTGTTTGTGTGACCAACCTCCGCGACCGCACCACGCGGCTCCTCCGCAGGCGCGAGCACAGCCATTCACCGTGCTGGTCGAAAGGCGCCACTGTGTCGCCCTCGCCGCCCATCACCACGACCGGGCATTCCGGCCGGCTCAGTTGCTCCTCGAGGGCGGTCTTGCCAGGATTGAAGCTGCAGCTCCGCCGCCATCGCCAGGATGCCTTCAGACTCTTCCGCCACGGCGAGAGGAAGCTGGTCGGTGCGGGACGGGGCCACTTGGGGAGAGCACCGTTCACGGCCGCGTCGGCGGACCGATGAACTCGCCGCCGCCGGCGGCGACCTCGGGACCGGAGGTCCGTCGCCCGGCCGGCTCGGTGCGGGCCGGTGCCCGCAGCACCAGCCGGAAGAATAGCGGCACGAACAGGATCGCCAGGAAGGTCGCGGCCAGCATGCCGCCGATCACCCCGGTGCCGACCGAGTGCCGGCTCGCCGAGCCGGCCCCGGCGGCGATCGCTAGCGGCACGACGCCGAGCACGAAGGCGAGCGACGTCATCACGATCGGCCGGAAGCGCAGCCGTGCCGCCTCGAGCGCCGCCTCCACGACGGGCAGGCCGGCGCGGTGGCGCTCCGAGGCGAACTCGACGATCAGGATGGCGTTCTTGGCCGCGAGCCCGATCAGAGTGATGAGGCCGACCTGGAAATAGACGTCGTTCTCGATGCCGCGCAGCCAGATCGCCAGGATCGCCCCGAACACCGCGAACGGCACGGCCGTGACCACGGCGAGCGGCAGGCTCCAACGCTCGTACTGAGCCGCCAGGATCAGGAACACCATCAGAATGCCGAACAGGAAGCCCAGCCGGCCGGTGCCAGCGGTCTGAATCTCCTGATAGGACGCTCCGGTCCAGCCGATCGTGTAGCCGCTCGACAGCGTCTCGGCGACGACCTGCTGGATGGCGGCGATCGCCTGGCCCGACGAGTAGCCCGGTGCGGGGCTCGCCTGCACGCGGGCGGCCGGGAAGACGTTGAAGCGCTCCACCACGTCGGGGCCGGTGGTGCGCGCGACCGTGACCAGCGCCGTGAGCGGCACCATGGCGCCGCCCTCCGAACGAACGAAGACGTGCCGAAGGTCGTCCGGCGCCTCGCGGAACGCGCCCTCGGACGACAGCGTCACCCGGAAGGTGCGGCCGAACAGCGTGAAGTCGTTGACGTAGAGGCTGCCGAACGAGCTCTGCATGGTATCGAACAGCGCGGCGATCGGCACGCCGAGCGCCTTCGCCTTCTCGCGATCGACGGTCGCCCGGTATTGCGGCGTGCCGGTCGAGAAGGTGGTCGACACGCCGGTGAGCTCCGGCCGCCGGCCCGCTGCCGCGATCACGCGCTGCACGGCCTGGCTCAGGCTCTCCAGGCTGCCGCCGGAGCGGTCCTGCAGATAGAGCTCGAGGCCGCCCGTGGTCGAGATGCCCTGGATGGGCGGCGGGTTGAAGCTGACGACGACGCCATCCCGGAAGCGGGCGTTCAGCGCCGCGAACGCGGCCGGCAGGGCGCGGGCGTCGAGGGCCGGGTCGGTGCGCTCGGCCCAGTCCTTGAGCGAGACAAAGGAGACGCCCGCGTTGGTCTTCTGTGCGCCGGCGAGGAAATCGAAGCCGGCGAGGGTGATGATGTCGGCCACGGCCGGGTTCTCGCGCGCTCCCGCCGTGACCTTCTCGGTCACGGCCAAGGTGCGGTCGAGCGCCGCGGCGGGCGGGAGCTGGGTGACGAGGAAGACGTAGCCCTGGTCCTCGGCCGGCACCAGCGCGCCGGGGACGCGCTGGAACAGCAGCCAGGTGGCGCCGAGCATCACGGCGACGAGCGCGAGGCCGAGCGCAGCGTGACGCAGAAAGAAGCTCACGCCATCCGAATAGCGCGCCGTGAGGGCGCCGAAGGCGCGATTGAACCAGCGGAACGGCAGCCACGGCTCGCGACGGCCGGGCTTCAGCAGGAGGGCGCAGAGCGCCGGCGTCAGGGTCAGCGCGACGATGCCGGAGATGACGACCGACACCGCGATGGTGACGGCGAACTGGCGGTAGAGCTCGCCGGCGAGCCCGCCCAGGAACGACACCGGCACGAACACGGCGACCAGCACGAGCACGATGGCGACCACCGGGCCGGACACCTCCTGCATGGCCTGCACGGCGGCGTCGTAGGGGCTCTTGCCCTCGCTCGTCATGATGCGCTCGACATTCTCCAGCACCACGATGGCGTCGTCGACCACGATGCCGATCGCGAGGATCAGGCCGAACAGCGTGAACAGGTTGATCGAGAAGCCGAGCACGTACATGCCGGCGAAGGTGCCGATGATCGACACCGGCACGGCCAGCACCGGGATCAGGGTGGCGCGCCAGTTCTGCAGGAACAGGAACACCACCGCGATCACCAGCGCGATCGCCTCGGCGAAGGTCTTGGCCACCTCCTCGACGGAGGCCTGGATGAAACGGGTGGTGTTGAACGGCACGTCGTAGCGCAGCCCCTCGGGGAATCGCTGGGCCAGCCGGTCCATGGTGGCGTTCACGGCGTTGGCGACCTGCAGCGCATTGGCGCCGGGCTGCAGATAGACCCCGATCGGCACGGCCGGCGCCCCGTTGAGGGTCGCGACGGTCGAGTAGTTCTGCGATCCGAGCTCGACCCGGGCGATGTCCTTGATGCGCAGCGCCGCGCCGTTCGGGTCCGATCGGATGATGATGTTCTCGAACTCCTTCGGGTCGGCGAAGCGGCCCTGCGTCGTCACCGAATAGGTGAACGCCTGGTCGCCGCGCAGCGGCTCCTCGCCGAAGCGGCCGGCGGCGAACTGCGAGTTCTGCTCGCGGATCGCGGCGGCGACGTCGCTCGGCGTCAGCTTGTACTGCGCCACCTTGTCGGGCCGCAGCCAGATGCGCATCGAGTAGTCGGAGGCGCCGAACAGCGAGGCGTCGCCGACGCCGGGCGTGCGGCGCAGCTCGTCGATGACGTTCACGAGCGCGTAGTTGGAGATGAAGATCGTGTCGTAGCGCCGCCCCGGCGACGACATGGAGACGACCTGCAGAACCGAGCTCGAGCGCTTGGCGACGGTGACGCCCTGGCGCCGTACCTCCTCGGGCAGCAGCACGGTGGCGCGCTGCACCCGGTTGTTGACGTTGATGGTCGCCTGATCCGGATCGGTGCCGATCTCGAACGACACGGAGATCCGCATCGTGCCGGTGCCGGTCGCGGTCGAGCGCATGTAGATCATCCGCTCGACGCCGTTGATCTGCTGCTCGAGCGGTGCCGCCACGGTCTCGGCGATGGTCTGGGCGTCGGCGCCCGGATAGGTGGCCGTGACGATCACCTCGGGCGGCACGATCGGCGGATACTGCTCGATCGGCAGCACCCGGACCGCGACCAGGCCGGCCAGCACGATGACGATCGACAGCACTGTCGCGAACACCGGCCGGTCGATGAAGAACTTGGAGATCACGGCCGCGCCTCGGATTTCTCCGCGTCGCTGCGTCCGGACGCGCCGGCACCGGTGCCGGCCGACCCGGTCGTCGACGTGCCGGCGGCGGCGCCCGCACCGGTGTCGCCACCGCGCCCGCCGTTGCCGGACGGGGTGGTGGCTGCCGCATCCGCGGCCGGCGACGGCGCGGCGGCGACCGCGCGCACCGGCTGGCCCGGCTTCACCCGGATGACGCCATCGACGACCACCCGCTCGCCCGGCTGAAGCCCCGACCGGACGACGAAGCCGTCCCGTACCTCCTGGCCGAGCCGGACCGGGCGCGCCTCGGCGACTCCGGCGGCCGTGACGACATAGATGGAGGCACCCTGCGGGCCTTGCGACACGGCGCGTTCCGGGACCACCAGGGCGTCCGGCAGGGTGACGCCGCGGATCACCACGCGGACGAACTGTCCCGGCAGCAGCACGCCGTCCGGGTTGGGGAAGATCGCCCGCGCCTGGATGGTGCCGGTCTGCTGGTCGACGCGCTGCGCCGACGTGTCGATGCGACCCGGCTTGTCGTAACGGCTCCGGTCGCCGAAGCGCAGCTCGACCGTGAGATCCTTTTCCAGGATCGGCTTGGCCCGGTGCTCGTTCAGCTCGCGAAAGTCCTGGGCCTCCTGGTCCGTGAAGGAGAAGTTCACGTAGGCCGGGTCGAGCGGCGTGATGGTGGTGAGCAGGGTCTGCTGTGGCTGGATCAGGCTGCCCACCGCCGGCGAGGTGAGCGCCGTGACGCCGTCCATGGGCGACACGATGGTCGTGTAGTCGAGATTGAGGCGAGCCGCCTCCACCTCGGCCCGGGCGAGATCGACGGCGGCGCGCGCCTGGTCGCGGGCGGCGATCGCCTGCTCGAGCTGCTGCTCGGAGGCGACGTTGCGGCTGCGCAGCTCGGAGATGCGGCCGAAGTTCTCCTGCGCCTGCGTCAGCGTTGCCTGCGCCTGGGCGAGCTGTGCCGCGACGCGCGCCAGGGCGACCCGGAAGGTCGCGGGATCGATGCGGAACAGCACCTGCCCGGCCTTCACCCGGGCGCCTTCGTCGAACTCGCGGCTGAGCAGGAGGCCGCCGACCCGCGGCCTGATCTCGACATCGCGGGGAGCGCCGATGCGGCCCGCGTAAGTGACCGGCAACGGAATCTCGCGCGGCGTCACGGTGACGATGCCGACCTCGGGCGGCGGCTGCGGCGATGCGCCGGTCGGGCTCGCGACACCGCCCGCGGGCGCCGTCGCCGCTCCGGATGCGCCCTGGCCGATCGGCAGCAGGGTCGCGACCTTCTGCCAGCCGAGACCCCAGCCGACGATGGCGGCGACCGCGGCGACCGCCAGGAGCCCCGCAAACGAAACGACCAGACTGCGACGGGCCACGGCACCTTCCATACGACTGACGGGAACGAACGTCCCCGACCTCAACTCCGGTCCGGCCGCACGGTGCCGTGGCCGATCGAGGAACTTCGATTCCCTCACCGGCGCTCGTCTCCCGGCACCGCTTCATGTCGAGCAACGCCGCCGGAGCGCCGCTGCCGGCTCGGCGAGACGGAGCGGCCGGTCTTTTCCTCCTTCGTCACGAGGACGACATGGACCAAAAGCCGAAGAAGAAGGCCGTCCAGAGGGAGTATTCGGGTCCGGCCGCCGGTCGGGGATCCGTCAAGGCGGTGCCAGCATCCTGCCCCGGGAGGAGGTCTGGATCCTCGGAAGCGAGATCCTGTGGAAGCAGAACAAGCCCGACGGCTTCGCGGGATGGATGGCCGGGACACGGGGCTGCTCCGGATCGAACCGGGCCTTCTGTCGACCGCCGACGTATGACGCCTGCTCGGGATTGCGGCTTTCACACATCGAGGCGACGCGCCGCCGAAATGCCCGCAGGGGCGCCGCGGTCTCGGCCCGCATCTCCGCGATCTCGCGGTCGGCGACCAGTCCATCAGGTTATGGGTGCCGCCGTTCTGGGAATAACCGCCCGGTCCGTTGCTCGGCTATGCTCGCGTCAGTGATCGATTCCGGCAATAAAGAAGAAGCGACGATGGGCGATTTCGATCTGGTGGTGACGGGCCATGTCGTCCTCACCGACCGCACGATCCCCTGCGGCTTCGTGGCGGTGCGGGACGGCACCGTCGAGCGTGTCGGCGCCGGCGACGGCCCGGCGGCGCGCGAGCGGCACGATTTCGGCGCCGCGCTGGTGCTGCCCGGCAGCTTCGTGCGGCCGCCCGCGGTCGCCGGCTGAGCGGGGCGCGCCGTGGATCTCACCAACGCGTCGGTGAATCGAGACCGTCTGTGGTCCGACTTGATGGCGCTCGCCGCCGTCACGGACCCGGACAAGCCGTGGACGCGCCGCTCGTTCACGCCCCGTTTTCTCGAAGGCCGCGACTGGCTGGCGCGGCGCTTCCGCGACGCCGGCCTCGCGGTGCGCATCGACGCCGCCGGCAACCTGATCGGCCGCCGCGAGGGCCGCGTCCCCGGCGCCAAGGCGATCACGATCGGCTCGCACTCGGACAGCGTGCCGAGCGGCGGCCGCTTCGACGGCCCGGCCGGCGTGCTGGCCGGGCTCGAGGTGGCGCGCGCGCTCGCCGACCGCGGCATCGCGCTGGACCATGCCTTCGAGGTGATCGACTTCCTGGCCGAGGAGCCGAGCGAGTACGGCCTCTCCTGCGTCGGCAGCCGCGGCATGGCCGGGGCGCTCGGCCCGAACGAGCTCGCGATGACCGAACCCGGCGGCGAGACGCTGCGCGCCGCCATCGCCCGCGTCGGCGGCGCGCCGGAGCGGCTCGGCGAGGCGGTCCGCGACGACATCGCGGCCTATCTCGAGCTGCACATCGAGCAGGGCACGGTGCTGGAGTCCCAGAAGCTCGACGGCGGCATCGTCACGGCGATCGTCGGCATCACCCGGCTGGAGATCGTGTTCGCCGGCGAGGCCGCGCATGCGAGAGCGCGGCGGCGCTCGGCGCCGGCACCACCGTGATGGCGTCGGGCGCCGGCCACGACGCGGCCTTCGTGTCGCGCATCGCGCCGGCTGCGATGCTGTTCATCCCGTGCCGCGACGGCCGCAGCCACTGCCCCGAGGAATGGAGCGAGCCCGGCGAGGTCGCCGCCGGCACCACGGTGCTGGCCGAGGCGGTGTGCCGGATCGACCGCGACCCGCCGCACCCCGAGGAGAGTCATTGATGCGTGGTCTTCCCCCCGCCGGCCCCGGCGAGACCCATTCGCTTCGCACGTTTCTGGCGGCCCTGCAGGCGCGCGACGAACTGGCCGTGATCGAGACGGCGCTCGACCCGGCCGGTTTCGAGATTTCGGCCTGCTTGTCGGCGCTGGACGGCGGCCCCGCGCTGCTGTTCACCGGCACCGGCGCGACCGGCATCCCGGTGGTCGGCAACGTGCTGGCCGGGCTCGACCGCATCGCCTTCGGGCTCGGCGTGACGCGCGAGGCGCTGACGGGCCGGATCGCCGCGGCGATCGCGGCGCCGCTCGCGCCGGTCGTGATCGACGCCCCGCCCGTGCAGCAGACGGTGCTGCCGCCCGATCTCGGCCTGTTGCCGATCCCGCGCTTCTTCGAGCACGAGACCGGGCCTTACGTGACGGCCGGCTGCATCGTCGTGGAGGACCGGGTCACCGGCCACCGCAACCTCTCCTATGCGCGGCTGAAGCCGCTCGGCCCCGACCGCGCCCTGATCGGCATCGCGCCGAACCACCATCTCGCCGTGATGGCGCGCGCCGCCGCGGCCCGCGGCGAGAAGCTGCCGATCGCCATGACGCTGGGCAACCACCCGGTCGTGCTGATGGCCGCGGCTCTCTACCTGTCGCTCGGCCAGGACGAGCTCGCGGTCGCCGGCGCCCTGCAGGACGCGCCGATCGCGGCGGCGCGCTGCACCACCAGCACTCTGATCGTGCCGGCCCATGCCGAGATCGTCATCGAGGGCGAGATCGACACGGCGCAGAGCGTCGAGGAAGGTCCGGTCAGCGAGTATCACGGCATGTACGAGCGCTACGGCGCCGGCTGGATCGTCGAGGTGAAGGCGATCACGCGCCGTGCCGACGCGATGCTCCAGGTGGTCGAGCCCGGCTACCATGTCGAGCACGTGCTGCTCGGCGGGGTATCGATCGCGGCCGGCCTGCAGTCGCACCTGAAGGCGTTCATGCCGGCGGTCGCCGGAGTCGCGGTGGGAATGGGCGGCTGCGGACGGCTCTCCGCCGTGGTGAGCCTCTCGGCCGACAAGCGGCCCGGCGACGCCCGCAAGACGATCCTGGGCGCGCTCGCCGCCGTGAACCTCGTCAAGCAGGTCACCGTGGTCGACGACGACCTCGACCCGTGGGACGACGCCGCCGTGCAGTGGGCCGTGACGACGCGGCTGCGCGCCGAGCGCGACATCGTCGTGGTGCCGGGCCTGCGGACCGACCGTTCGGAGCCGATGAAGCTCGGCGGCACCATCACCAAGCTCGGCTTCGACGCCACCCGCAGCGACGACGACCGCGACGACTGGACCCGTGCGCTGCCGCCGGCCGACGCCTATACCCGGGTGGCGCCGATCGTCGACGCGATTCGTCGCGGTGCCCGCACCCTCTGACCAGGAGACGACGCCATGCGCAGGATTCTGACCGCCCGCGACGTCGAGCCCGCGATCAAGGGCGGCGCCGTGTTCGCGGCCGGCGGCGGCGGCTGGGCCGATCACGGCCGCATGCTGGGCACCGCCGCCATCAACGCCGGCCAGCCCGAGCTGGTGTCGATCGACGAGCTGCCGGACGACGCCTGGATCGCGACCGCGGCGGCGATCGGCGCCCCCGCCGGCACCACGGCCTGGCAGATGCTCGGCGCCGACTACGTGAAGGCCGTTCAGCTTCTCCAGGACGATCTCGGCGCGCCGATCGCCGGCCTGATCATCGGCCAGAACGGCAAGTCCAGCACCCTCAACGGCTGGCTGCCCTGAATGACGGGCCCGACCTGCGGGTCCATTGGCCTCCTGTTCTGCCTCGCCTCCGGGTTGGATCGGCCGATCCGACGCCTGGACGTTTTCGGAGCGCAAATGAACGACAAGCAGCTCGAATACTTCGTCCGCATCGCCGAGCTGGGCAGCTTCCGCAAGGCGTCGGAGTCGCTGCGCATCGCGCAGCCGGCGCTGACCCGGCAGATCAAGAAGCTGGAGGCGGAGCTCGGCGTCGCCCTGTTCACCCGCGGCACCCGCGGCATCACCACGACCATGCCGGGCACGCTGCTGCTGGAGCGGGCTCGGTTCATCCGCCGCCAGACTGAGCAAGCGGTCGCCGACGTGATGGCGAGGGGCACGATGCCGAGCGGCGCGGTGAGCTTCGGGGCACCGCCGTCGGTCGCCGAGCTGATCTTCTCGTCGCTGTCGAAATCCTACCTGGCGCTCTATCCCGATGTGCGGCTCAACTTCTTCGAGGGCGTCGGGCGACTGCGCCCGTGGCTGCTCTCCGGCGAGATAGACCTCGCCGTCTTGCCGAACACACGCGGCATCGCCAGCCGTCAGGTGGCGCTCGAGACGCTGATCCGAGAGCCCGTCTATCTTGTCGGGCGTCCCGGCGAGTTCCCGTCCGGCCACGTCTGCACCTGGCGGGACGTGGTCGCGCGGCCGCTCATACTCGCGGCGCCGCCGTCGACGGTACGGGGCTGGCTGGAGGCGGCGCTCGCCCGCACCGGCGAGCGGCTGCGGGTGGTCGTCGAGACCGAGAGCCTGCACATCCAGAAGGAGCTGGTGGACGCCGGCGTCGGCCACGCGATCTTGCCGCACAGCGCCGTCTACCGCGACTTCGAGGCCGGAACCCTGACGCTGTCGCGGGTGAAGGGCTGGTTGATGGACCGCGTGCTGGCATGGCGCACCGACCGGCCGCTGACGCCGGCCGTGCAGAAGATGATCGAGCTGACGCGCGTCGAGCTGGCCCGGCTCGCGGCCGCCGGGGCCTTCGGCGAGTCGCCACCCGAGAAGCCGGCGACCCGCCGGCGCTCGCGCGGCTGAGGCGCCGGCCGCCCCAGCCCGCGGGCCGCTCCGGGGCCGTGATGCCGCTGCGGCATCGCGTGCATGCCGCGAAAGTATTGGCCGGCATCGGGTCGGATCTCCTAGCCTCGCTCTCGCCGCACCGGGAAACCCGGACATAGAACAACAGCGGCAGAGGGAGCGAACGCATGAACCTGGGGACCGCGCGTCTCCCGGATCCGGTCGCCACGCCGCGCCCGGCGCGCGCGGCGGTGCCGTGCCGCAGCGCGATCCGGATCTCGCATCTCGACAAGACGTTCGTGACGGTGCGCGACGAGCGGGTGCGGGCGCTCTCCGACATCACGCTCGACGTCGCCGACCGGGCGTTCGTCACCGTCGTCGGCCCGAGCGGCTGCGGCAAGAGCACGCTCCTGAAGATCATCGCCGGCCTGCTCGCGCCGACCTCCGGGCGGCTGGAGGTGGTCGGCGAACCGGTCCTGAAGCCGCGGCGCGACATCGGCGTGGTGTTCCAGAACCCTGTCCTGCTGCCCTGGCGCACCATCCTGGACAACGTTCTGCTGCCGGCCGAGGTGCAGGGTCTACCTGCCGCCGCGTCGCGCGCCCGCGCCCGCGATCTCCTGAAGATGGTCGGGCTCGCCGAGTTCGAGAGCAAGTATCCGGCCGAGCTGTCGGGCGGCATGCAGCAGCGCGCCGCGATCAGCCGGGCGCTGGTCTGCGATCCCGCCATCCTGCTGATGGACGAGCCGTTCGGCGCGCTCGACGCGATGACGCGCGAGCAGATGAATCTCGACCTGCAGCGCATCTGGCGCGAGAGCGGCAAGACGGTCCTGCTGATCACCCACTCGATTCCCGAGGCGGTGTTTCTCGGCGATCGCGTCGTGGTGATGACGCCGCGCCCCGGCCGCATCGCCTGCACGATCGACGTGCCGCTGGCCCGTCCGCGCTCTCTCGAGGCCATGGGCGATCCGGTGTTCGGGCGGCTGTCGAGTGACATCCGCCGGCTGTTCTACACGCTCGGGGACGCCCCGTCCGGTGCGGCGTCGCGAGAGGCCGCACCGGCTCGTGAGTATGCCGGAGGACTCGGATGAGCGTCGACATCGAGACCGCCC
Organism: Rhodoplanes sp. SY1; assembly: GCF_046000175.1. Lineage (NCBI taxonomy): Bacteria > Pseudomonadati > Pseudomonadota > Alphaproteobacteria > Hyphomicrobiales > Nitrobacteraceae > Rhodoplanes > Rhodoplanes sp. SY1. The sequence continues at coordinate 46,015 of NZ_JBEOMB010000064.1, read as the reverse complement.
GCATCGCCCTCGACGCGCCCAAGCCGATCGGCGGCCTGCGCCTGCTGCTGCGGACACGGCCCGAGCTGGTCCTCGCTCCGACCGTGCTGGTCGTCGTGCTGCTCGTCTGGGAGTACGGTGTCGTCTGGTTCGACGTGCCGAACTACATCTTGCCGCCGCCGAGCGACATTGCGGTGGCGCTGTGGCGTGGGCTCGACGCCGGACTTCTGTCGCGCGGCGGCTACTGGCTGCACGCCGGCGTGACGATCTCGGAGGTGCTGCTCGGCTTCGTCATCGGCAGCTCGGTCGGGCTGCTGCTCGGCACCGTCGTGTCGCAGTTCCGCATCGTCGAGGCGACCTTCAGCCTCTATCTGGTGGCAATCCAGAGCCTTCCCAAGATCGCACTCGCTCCCATCATCGTGCTGTGGTTCGGCTTCGGCCTCACCTCGAAGGTCGTGATCATCTGCCTGCTCACCTTCTTTCCGCTGCTCGTCAACGCGATGGCCGGGTTCCGGGCGGTCGAGCCGGAGCGCATCGAGCTGATGCGGGCGATCGGCGCCAATCCGTGGCAGACGTTCTGGAAGGCGCGGCTGCCCAGTGCGCTGCCCTACATCTTCGCCGGCCTCGATATGGCCGCCGTGTTCGCCGTGGTCGGCGCGGTGGTGGGTGAGTTCGTCGGGGCGCAGCGCGGGCTGGGGGTGCTGATCCTTTCGATGAACGCCCAGATGGACACGGCCGGGACGTTCTCGATCTTCATCATCCTGTCGCTCGTCGGCATCCTGCTGCACGGGAGCCTGCGCCTGGTGGAGCGGCGTCTCCTCTTCTGGTCCGGCGACCGCGGCACGCGCCGCATGGGCGCCTGACACGCTGGCCGGACTGTCCGCATCCGCATCGTCGATCTCCACGAACCACGGACACTGGGTGAAGCATGATCACGCGTCGCGGGTTCAACACGGGCCTCGGTGTCGCCGGAGCCGGCCTCCTGATGCCGACCGTCGTCTTCGCCGAGGACAAGGGACTGGTGCGCCTCGGAAACGCCGCAGGAATCGTCGATCCGCAGCTCAGCTTCATGACGGTCGGTCAGCATCCGCGCGTGAAGTTCTACGAGCAGGAGGGCGTCCGGCTCGAGATCATCAACATGTCGGGTGCCGGCCAGACCCTGCAGGCGCTGGCGAGCGGCAACTGCGAGACCTCGGCGGTGGCGCCGGTCTCGTTCCTCGGCGCCTATGCCAAGAATCCGCGCATCGACGTGATCTTCCCCTATTGCTGGCTGCGCGAGCCGCACTGGTCGGTCGCCGTGAAGCCGGACAGCCCGGTGAAGGCGCTCGCCGAGCTGAAGGGCAGGAAGGTCGGCATCCGCAACCAGGGCGACACCGGCTATTTCGGCGCCCGGGCGATGTTCAAGGAGCTGAGCATCGATCCCGACAACGACATCGAGTGGGTGTCGATCGGCGAGGGCGGCCCGGCCGGCGACGCGATCTATCGTGGCCGGGTCGATGCGATGGCGTTCTGGGACGGCAGCTTCGCCCGCATCGAGCTGGCCGGCTACAAGCTGCGACACCTGCCGAACACGCCCGGCATGGAGAGACTGTTCGGCAACGCCTACGGCGTGCAGAAGTCGAGCCTCCAGAAGAATCGTGACACCGTGGTGCGGTTCTTCCGCGCGATGGCGAAGTCCACCGTGTTCGCTTACGCGGACCTGGACAACTCCATCCGGCTGCACTGGGACATCTATCCGGAGACCAAGCCGAAGGGCCGCACCGACGCGCAGTCCATGGAGGAGGCGCGATACATTCTCGCATCGCGCGCCGACAAGTGGATGCCGAAGCCGGGCCAGCCGGACCAGCGCTTCGGCGCCCAGTCGCTCGCCCAGTGGCAAGCCCAGGTGGAGTTCGCCGGCCTGGAAAGCCAGATCAAGGACGTCTCGGGCGCCTTCACGACCGACCTGCTCGACGAGATCAACGCTTTCGACAGGGCGGCGATCGCGGCGCAGGCCAAGGCGCTGAAGCCGTGACGGCGGCGCCGCCCTTGTATCTCACCGAGGCCGACGTCGCCGCGCTGGCCGGCGTCGACGATGCCATCGCGGCACTGGAAGACTGCTTCGGTGCGCCGGACGGCGATGTCGAGACGCTGCCGCGGCAGCGCGCCGCGCTGCCGTGCGGCGCCTTCAACCTGATGGGCGCCGTGCACCGTTCGCACGGTGTGTTCGGCCTCAAGGCCTATCTCGGTCGGTCCGCCGGCGGCCCGTATCACGTGTTGCTCTATTCCGCGACCGAGGCGCGGCTGGTGGCGCTGATCGAGGCCGACCTGCTGAGCCAGATGCGCACCGGCGCAGCCTCCGGCCTCGCCACCCGCCTGATGGCACGGCCCGACGCCGCCGTGCTCGCCGTGATCGGCACCGGCAAGCAGGCGTTCTGGCAGGCCGCCGCGGTGGCCGTCGTGCGCTCCCTGAAGGAGATCCGCGTGTTCGGTCGCGACCGGGGCCGCCGCGACGCGTTCGCCCGCGAGGTGGAGGAACGCCTCGGCGTCGCGACCGTGGCGGCCGAGAGCGCCGAGGCCTGCGTGCGCGGCGCCGACGTCGTCGTCACCATCACCAAGGCGAGCGAGCCGGTGTGCCTGTCCGACTGGGTCGCCGACGGCGCCCATGTCAACGCCGCGGGCGCCAATTCGGCCGACCGCCGCGAGGTCGACGCCGCGCTGATCCGCCGCGCCAGCCTGCTCGCCACCGACGACCTGCCGCAGGCCCGCATCGAGGCGGCCGAGTTCCGGGACCTGATCGCCCGCGGCGAGCTCGACTGGTCGCAGGTGAGGAGCCTGTCGGAGCTGATGCGGCATCCGCCGCGCCGGAATCACGCCGGCATCAGCCTGTTCAAGTCGCTCGGCGTCGCCATCGAGGACGTGGCCTTCGCCGAGGTGATCGTTTCGCGGGCGCGCACGGCCGGGCGCGGCCGCAGCCTGGAGCGCGGCGTCGCCGCGGAGATGTCGGGAGAAGCCGGATGAGCAGCAAGACAGAAGTGCGCGACAGCATGCGGATCGACTGGGACGTGCCGATCACCATGGACGATGGCGTGGTGCTGCGGGCCGACATCTTCCGCCCGATGGGCGACGCGACGGTGCCGGCCATCCTCACCTACGGTCCCTACGGTAAGGGGCTCGCCTTCCAGGAGGGCTACAAGACCGCCTGGGAGATCATGGCGCGGGACTATCCGGACGCGCTCGAAGGCTCGACCAACAAGTATCAGTCCTGGGAGGTGCCCGACCCGGAGAAGTGGGTGCCGGACGGCTATGCCTGCGTGCGCATCGACAGCCGCGGCGCCGGCCGCTCCGAGGGCTTCCTGTCGGTCCACAGCCCGCGCGAGACCCGGGACCTCTACGACTGCATCGAATGGGTGGCGGCGCAGCCGTGGTGCTCCGGCAAGGTCGGCATGAACGGCATCTCCTACTTCGCCGCCAACCAGTGGCGCGTCGCCGTCAGGCGGCCGCCGCATCTCGCCGCGATCTGCGTCTGGGAGGGCTATGCCGACAATTACCGCGATGCCACGCATCACGGCGGGATCCTGAGCGTGTTCCGCAAGAACTGGCAGGACATGCAGGTGAAGACCGTTCAGCACGGGCTGGGCGAGCGCGGGCCCCGGAGCCGCGTCAACGGCGAGCTGGTGTGCGGGCCGGAGACGCTGAGCGAGGAGGAACTGGCCAAGAATCGAGCCGACATGCCGGGCGACCTGCTGCGCAACCATCTCGACGGCGACTACTACCGGGCCCTCACCGGCGACCTGACGAAGATCGAGGTGCCGCTGCTGAGCTGCGCCAACTGGGGCGGCCAGGGCCTGCATCTGCGCGGGAACATTGAGGGCTTCGTGCAGGCCGGCTCGCCGGAGAAATGGCTCGAGGTGCACGGCGGAGCACACTGGGCGGAGTTCTACACCGACTACGGCGTCGGCCTGCAGAAGCGCTTCCTCGGCCACTTTCTCAAAGGCGAGGACACCGGCTGGGACCGGCAGCCAAAGGTGCAGATCCAGATCCGGCGGCCGGGCCAGATCCGCTTCCCGGTGCGGCACGAAAGCGAATGGCCGCTCGCCCGGACCCGGTGGACGAAGTTCTATCTCGATCCGGCGAACCGCACCCTCGGCACCGGCCGGCCGGCCGCTGCGACGACCATCGACTACGAGGCGATGGGAGAGGGCGTCACCTTTACGACCCCGCCGCTGACGGAGGAGATGGAGATCACCGGGCCGTCGGCGGCGAAACTGTTTGTGTCGTCGAAGACGCGCGACGCCGACGTGTTCCTGATCCTCCGGGTGTTCGATCCGGAGGGTGCCGAGGTGACGTTCTACGGTGCCCTCGATCCGCATACCCCGATCGGCCAGGGGTGGCTGCGCGCCTCGCACCGCAAGCTCGATCCGGCGCGGAGTCTGCCCTATCGCCCGTGGCATCCGCACGACGAGGTGTGGCCGCTGACGCCGGGCGAGGCGGTCGCGCTCGACGTCGAGATTTGGCCGACCTGCATCGTGGTGCCGAAGGGCTTCCGCATCGGCCTTACCGTGAAGGGCTGCGACTACGAGTGGGCCGGTGCCGCCGCGACGCTGTCCAACATGAAGAACCCGATGAAGGGCTGCGGCCCGTTCGTCCACGACGACCCGGAGGATCGCCCCATGGACGTGTTCGGCGGCGTGAACACGCTGCATTTCGGCCCCGACCGCGAGCCCTACGTTCTGCTGCCGGTGATCCCGGGATGACGGCTTTCCTTCAGCCTCCGACATGCGCTCCGCTCGCTCCCGTGGAGGACTCTACGGGCCCGCTCGCCGTGTCGCCCCACGAGGGCCCGCCTTCGCGGGGACGAGGGCACGTCGGAGCCGAAGAATCATCGCCACCGAAAAGCGCTTCAGCCTGCAAGAAACACCCCAGGGAGGAACAACGATGGGCCGTAGCTTGTCTTTCGTCTTGACGGCACTTGCCCTGCTCGCCGGCACTTTCGCCGGCTCTGCCGCTGCGTCCGACTGGCCGACGCGCCCCATCACGGTGGTCTCGCCCTATGCGGCCGGCGGGCCGAGCGACACGGCGATCCGGACCATCGCCGACCGCATGGGGCAGGCGCTCGGCCAGCCCCTGATCGTCGAGAACATTGGCGGCGCCGGCGGCATGATCGGAGCCGCGCGGGTCGCCCGCGCCGCGCCGGACGGCTACACGCTGCTGATCCACCAGAACGGCCTGGCGATCGCACAGACGCTCTATCCCAAGCAGGCGATCGACGTCGCCAAGGAGCTGTCGGCAGTCGGCATGGTCAATGTCAGCCACTCGTTCCTGGTCGGCAACCCGAAGATCCCGGCGAAGACCTTCGAGGAGCTGGTGGTGTGGATGAAGGGACCCGGCAAGCCGGCGAAGTTCGCCCATCCGGGCCTCGGCACGCTCGCCCACATGCAAGCGATCCTGCTGGCGCGCGAGATCGGCGTTGACGTCACGTATCTCGCCTACAAGGGCGGCGGTCAGGCGATGAGCGACGTGATCGGCGGCCACGCCGATCTCGTCTGGGCGGCGCCGACCACCTCGGCTCCGTTGATCGCCGCCAACAAGGTCACCGGCTACGGATTCGGTGCGCCGAAGCGCTATCCGGAGCAGCCCGGCATCCCGACCTTCGGTCAGATGGGCCATCCCGATCTCGACATCCAGTTCTGGCAGGCGCTTTTCGCGCCGGCCGGCACGCCGCGCCCGGTGATCGACAAGGTCAACGCCGCGCTGCGCGAGACGCTGCAGGATCCGGCGATCCTCAAGGCCTATAGCGAGCGCGGCGTCGAGGCCTATCCGCCCGAGCAGATGTCGCCCGAGGCGGCCGACAAGATCCTGCACGCCGAGCTGGAGAAGTGGCGCGGCGTGATCCGCGAGGCCGGCATCACGGCCGAAGGGAATTGACGGCCGTATCCCGAGCCGATCCGTCACCCCGAGGCTCGCCCCGTTCGGGGCGGGCCTCGAAGGGCGCCGGCCCGAGCCGCTCGTCCTTCGGGGCCCGGCCGCCGGGCACTTCGGGACGGCGGAATCGCTCGGGCCGTGCGGAAGAAGAATCAGGTCACGTCGAGCGAAGAGGCCGTCATGGACGAGCAGACCATTCTCATCGAAGGCGAATGTGCGCCCGCGTTCGCGGCCGTGCGGCAGGCGTTCGAGCAGAACTTCCGCCGGCGCGGCGAGCTCGGCGCGGCCGTCTGCGTCTACAAGGACGGCGAGAAGGTCGTCGACCTGTGGGGCGGCTTCAAGGATATCGAGAAGACGCAGCCGTGGCGCGAGGACACCATCGTCATCATGAACTCGGTGGCGAAGAGCATGAGCGCGATCTGCACCCACATCCTGATCGACCGGGGCCGGATCGACTTCGACGCGCCGGTCGCGGCCTATTGGCCGGAGTTCGCCCAGGCCGGCAAGGAGAATGTCCTGGTGCGCCACGTCCTGTCGCACACCGACGGCGTGATCTTCTGCGACGCGGCGCCGCCCGGCTCGTGGTTCGACTGGGAGACCCACATCCGGGCGCTCGAGGTGCAGGAACCGGCCTGGGAGCCCGGCACCCGGGGCGCCTACAACTCGATCAACATCGGATTCCTGCTCGGGGAGATCGTCCGCCGCGTCACCGGGCGGAGTATCGGAACGTTCCTGCGCGAGGAGCTGTCGGGCCCGCTGCGGGCCGACTATCAGATCGGCCTGACGCCGGACGAGATCGCCCGGGTCTCCGACATGCACAAGAACCCCAAGAACGGCTTCTTCCGGATCGCCCAGGACACCACGACGCCGCTCGGCCGCGCCTTCAAGTCGGCGCCGCCGTTCGGTTACTTCCAGAACTGCCGGGAGATTCGCGAGCGCGAGGTGCCGTCCTTCGGCGGCCATGGCAATGCGCGCGCGGTGGCACGCATCTATGCGGCGCTCGCCGGCGACGGCATCGTCGACGGCGTGCGCATCCTGTCGCCCGCCGCGGTCGAGCGCGCGGCCGGGCTCGTGTGGGAGGGCGACTGCATCATGACGCAGCGGCGCATCCGCATGGGCTACGGCTTCATGCACAACGAGCCGGACACGGCCCCGATGGGCGAGAACCTCGCCGCCTTCGGCCACACCGGCACGGGCGGCGCCTTCGCGTGGTGCGACCGCGCCCGCAACATGGCGTTCGCCTATTGCCCGAACTTCCAGCGCGAAGGACCCGGCATCGGGCCGCGCGGCGCGGCCGTCTCGGTCGCGGCAGGGGGCGGCCCGCGCCCGCGCTGGCTGGACTGAGGCGTCCAGGAGCGAGAGGTCGTCTGTCATCGGTCGGGCTTCATGCGGCTCGGGTGCCGCTGCAGACGCGGCGTGTGCTCAGCGCGGGCGCACCTCGCCGGTATCGTTCCACACGTCCTGGCGGGTGATGCCCTCGGCGCCGACCTCGAACCGATCGATGAAGCGAATGCCCGAGAAAGGCCTGCCATCCGGCCACTCGCCGAACAGCGTGCCCCGGCAGTAGACGACCCAGGCCTGGTCCTGGTGGGAGACCTCCCAGGCCTCGATCGTCTTGTCGTTCCGGCGATAGCGCGACGCCGAGCCGGCGGCGATCGCCGACGCCCCGTCGCGACGCACCCCGCCCGGAAACGTCAGCACGGCGCCTTCGGACAGGCAGTCCGATGCCGCCTCGCAATCGCGCATCTGCATCGCGGCCAGATAGGTCTTCACCAGCGCGAGTGCGTCCTGTTCGGAGGAGATCGTCGGCATCGGCCACCTCTCGGGTCGGGGTCAAAGCTCGTTGACGGCGCGGGCCGGCGACAGCACGCGCCGGACCGAGGAGAACAGCGGCAGCACGTGACGACCAGGGCGATCACCAGGATGGTCAGGGCGATCGGGCGGCCGAGCAGGATCTCCCAGGAGCCGCGCCCGAGCATCAGGGTCTGCCGCAGGTTCAGCTCCATGGCTCCCCCGAGCACGTAGGCGAGGATCAGCGGGGCGGTGTCGAAGCGGAGCTTGCGCAGGCCGTAGCCGAGCAGGCCGAAGACCAGCAGCAGGCCGAGGTCGAACACGCTGTTGTTGAGCGAGTAGCCGCCGACCATGATGAACAGGATGAGCGGCCCGTAGAGGAGCTTGTAAGGGACCTTGAGGAGCTGCACCCAGACGCCGATCAGCCGCCGCGCCGCTGCGCATGAGCGACGAGGCTAGTCGCCGTCCGCAGTTCCCAGGCGAGCGCATTCTGGCCGCGAGCGACGTCGAGCGATCGCGCGAACCAGTCCGCCGCCGACGTGTCGCCAGGGTCGCGCCCGGCGATCTCGCCCTTGATCCGCAGGAGCTCGGCGATGCACCACGCCTCGTCGGTCGCCTCGCAGCGGGTCAGCGCCTCGTCGATCACGGCGCGCGCCTCGTCGAGACGGTCGGCCCGGCAGAGGCCCGCGGCGAGCTGGCCGAGAAAGCACGTCAGGTACTGCACGAAGGTCGCCTTGCGCAGCGTGTCGACGCCGGCCTGCAGCCGCGCTATGCCGCCCGACAGATCGCCGGCCTGCAGCAGCGCGTCGCCCTCGAAGCAGGTGGCGTAGGTGCGCCAGCCGTGCAGCGCGTCGCGGGTCGTCAGACTGATCAGCAGTGCGGTCCAGCGTCGCACCGCGTCGAGATCGCCTACCAGGAGCGCGATCGGGCAGGCGGCCTGAGCGAGCAGGTTGCACAGCGAGAGCGGATGATCGAGCGCCTCGGCCGCGGCGACCGTCTCGGCCGCCATCCGCAGCGCCTCGCCGGGCCGTCCCTGCAGCCACAGCACGCGGCTCAGCGTCATCCGGGCCGTCACGGTCTGGTCGAACTGGAAGCGGACCTGATCCGAGCGATGCCGCGGCGCCCGATAGGTCGCCAGCATGCGCTCGATGTGCTGCCGCGCGGCGTCCTGCTCGCCGAGGAAGTGCAGCGAGTCGCCGATCATCCGCTCGCCGACCAGCACGTCGCTGGTCTGCCCGGTCGCCTTCGCCAGCCCGCTGAACCGCCCGGCGATCGCGGCGGCGTCGCGGAAGCGGCCGCGGTTCTTCGAATCCGCCCACAGGCCCCACAGCGCGCGCAGCTGGTGATCGACGTCGCCGAAGGCCTCGGCCAGCGCCAGCGCCCGCGACCACATCTCGTTCGTCTCGCGCTCCCGCGTGGAGGTGTACATCTGCGACCAGGCGAGCGCCGTGTAGAGCCGCATCGCCTCCGGGCTCTTCGCCGCGCCGGCCTGCTCGAGCGATGCGAGCGCCCGATCGGCGCGAACCCGGCATTCCTCCAGCAGCGACAATTCGAGCCAGAGCGGCACGGCCGCGACCGTGAGGGCGACGGCGAGGGCGACATCGCCGTCCGGCCCGCAAGCCCAGTCGAGCGCCGCACGCAGATCGTCGGCGAGCGGCTGCCAGGTGGCACGCCAGGCCGCCGTCGGCTGCAGGTCCCAGTCGCGCGCCGCCGTCGTGAACAGGTCGCGGCAGTGCTCCGCATGGGCGCGCTTCGCGCCGGCGATCTCGCCCGTCTCGGCGAGCTTTTCGAGCGCATAGGCTCGCGTCGAGTCGAGCAGCCGATAGCGCGCCGTCTCGCCGGCGACGTCGACGACGACGAGCGACTTGGAGGCCAGGCTCGCGATCGCCTCGGCGACGCAGAGCGGCCGGGTTTCGTCGGTCGCCACCACGGCCTCGGCCGCCGTGGTCGTGAACCAGCCGGCGAACACGCCGAGCCGACGGAAGAGCAGGCGCTCCGGCGCCGGCAGCAGGCCGTAGCTCCAGTCGAGCGCGGCCTGGAGAGTCTGGTGGCGGGGGAGGGCCGTTCGCCGGCCGCGCGTCAGCAGATGAAAACGGTCGTCGAGCAGGCGCGCGATGTCGGCGAGGCCGAGCGAGTCGACGCAGCCCGCCGCCATCTCGATCGCCAGCGCGATGCCGTCGAGCCGGCGGCAGATCGCGGCGACGAGCGGCGCCTCGGTGTCCGTGAAGGTGAAGCTGTCGCGGGTGGCGATCGCGCGCTCGACGAAGACGCGAACCGCCGGATAGGACAGCGCCTCGGCGGCGGTCAGGCCGTCGCTGCGGTCCGGCACCGCGAGCGGCGGCAGCCGCAGCACCCGCTCGCCGCCGGCCCGCAGCGGCTCGCGGCTGGTGGCCAGCACGGCGGCGGCGGTGTCGCGCACCAGGGCTTCGGCGAGGCAGGCGGCCGCCGCCACGAGGTGCTCGCAGTTGTCGAGCACGATCAGCATCGCCTTGTCGGCGAGCGACGTGATCAGCTCCGGGATCGGCAGCGTCGAGCGGACCGGACGCCCGAGCAACGCGGCGAGCGCGGTCGGCACGAGCGCCGGGTCGGTCACGGGCGCGAGATCGACGAACCAGACGCCGTCCGGGAAGCGCGCGAGGAGCCGCTCGGCGGTGGCGACCGCGACCGTCGTCTTGCCGATGCCGCCCGGTCCCACGACGGTGACCAGTCGGGCCTCCGAAAAAAGGCGCACGATCGTCTCGACCTGGTCGCTGCGGCCGACGATGCTCCCGAGCTGTGCGGGCAGGTTGCCGGGCGGCGGAGCGACACTGGCGCCCGGGCGCGGCGTGTCCGTCTCCTCGAGCACCCGGACCGGGGCGACGAACTTGTAGCCGCGGCCGGGGATGTTGACGATGTAGCGCAGATCATCCCGGCCGTCGCGCAGCGCCTTGCGCAAGGCGGCGACATGCACCTTCAGATTGCCTTCGTCGACGAAGGTGCGGGGCCAGGCGCGCGCGATCAGCTCCTGCTTGGTGACGAGATCTCCGGCCCGCTCCACCAGAGCGAGAAGGATGTCGAGCGCGCGATGGCCGATCCGAACCGGGAGGTCGTTCTCCAGCAGAACGAGCTCCGCCGAACTCAGTCGGAAAGGGCCGAACGACAGCACGCGACCCTGTCCGGCAGGCGCCGGATTCTCCACTGCTCGACCCCGATGTACCAACCTCTGATAGCGGCATCTTAGAAGGGGGCGGCAGCAACCTCCAAATTCATCCGGGGTTTTCCGGATATGCGTCACGGGCCGGCCGATTGAATCGAGCCGGCTTGGGGTTGGTCGCGAGAATCTGGGTCGCCTGCTCGTCGAGCATCAGGTGGTAGTCGCGGAAGTGCGGGCCCGACATGTCGGTCGGTGTCGCGAGGGCATTCTTGGGGGGCATCGGTGATGTGATGGTTCGTCGCACCCGATGAACGCCGATCGCGGTATCGGGTTCACGGCGATCGCGACGATGTGTGCCGTGTTTTCGGAACGATGTCGGAGCGGGGTCGCATTGTCACGATGCGGCGGGCCGCCTTTACCGAAATTTACTCGCCTCGTGCCGCCCGGGCGCGCACGGTCGCGCGGCTCGACTTCAACGGAGACGACCAGCGGAGCCATGACGACATCGACCCGTACACTCGTGCCAGTGGAAGTTCTTCGTCTTCAGGTAGAGCGCGAACGTGTCGGCGAGCACGCCGCGAACTCGTCGAGCGCATCTTCGAGCCGTTCGTCTCGACCAAGCCGGAGGGCATGGGCATGGGACTGATGTTCTGCCGCGCCGTCGTCGAGGCGCATGGCGGCCGCCTGTGGACCGGGCCGGCGCACCCGCGCGGCGCCGTCTTCACGTTCTCGATTCCGACCGCTCTCGTATCCACCGATGCCCAGGAGGTGACGGGATGACCGAGCAATCCGCCGTGTTCGTGCTCGACGACGATCCCTCCGTCTGCGCCTCGCTGGAGAGTCTGCTCGGCTCGGAAGGGCACGACGTGCACGTGTTCGGCACCGCCGAGGCCTTCATCGCGGCGGAGCGGCCCGACCTGCCGGGCTGCATGGTGCTCGACGTGCGGCTGCGCCGCGAGAGCGGGCTCGAAGTCCAGCGCGAGCTCGGCCGCCGTGGCATCGATCTGCCGATCGTCTTCATCACCGGCCACGGCGACGTGCCGATGTCGGTCGCCGCCATGAAGGCGGGCGCGATCGAGTTCCTGCTGAAGCCGTTCCGTGATCAGGATCTGCTCGACGCCGTCAACAAGGGAATCGCGATCGACCGCGCCCGACGCGAGCGGGCTGCCCGGATGGCGGAGCTGCGCGATCGTTTCTCCGCGCTCACGCCCCGCGAGCGCGAAATCATGCCACTCGTCGCCGGCGGCCTGCTCAACAAGCAGATCGCCGGGAACCTGCAACTTTCGGAAGTCACCGTGAAGGTGCATCGCGCCCAGATCATGCAGAAGCTGCGCGCCCGCTCGCTGCCCGATCTCGTGCGCATGGCGGACCGCCTCGCCGCCGATACCGCAAGGGCGTAGACGCGCGACCGAAGAGAACAATTGCCATCGTCCCGGGCACGCTCGACGCTGCCCGGCCCGGCACTCCGCCGGCGCGGCGGCGAGGAGCGCGATGGCGAGCGATGCGGCGTTGAACGAAGCATCGGTGGCGATAGTCGAGGACGACGGCTCCGTACGCGCCGCCTTGATCAGCCTCGCCGGCGCGTTCGGCTTCCCGGCTCGCGGGTTCGCCGACGCGGAGAGCTTCTTGGCCGACGCCGCAGCCGGCCAGGTCGGCTGTCTGGTGGCCGACGTCCGGCTGCCCGGTCTGAGCGGGCTCGCCCTCCAGCACATCCTGTGCACCTCCGGCATCGTGGTGCCGACCATCCTGATCACGGCCTATCCGGACGAGGCGAGTCGAGGCGTCGCGCTGCGGGCCGGTGCCTTCGGCTATCTGGTCAAGCCGGTGTCGCCCGAGGCTCTGCTCGCCTGCCTGCACGCGGCGCTCGGCGGGTGACGCGACCCAGTCCTATCCGCAGGTCCAGGGCCGACGATACCAGGGCACAATTGCTCCGAGCCCGCGCTCCTCAGTAAAATCCGCATACACATCCAGAGGAGCTCGCATGCCCACTGCAACCCCCACGCCTGGCAAGACGCTCGTCGATCCGCGCAATCACATGCTGATCATGATCGACTTCCAGTCGCAGATGTCGTTCGCGACCAAGTCGATCGACGCCGTCACGCTGCGCAACAACGCGGCGCTCGTCGCCCATGCCGCGGCGGGCTTCCAGGTGCCGACGATTCTCACGACGGTCGCCGAGAAGAGCTTCTCTGGCCCGATGTTCACCGAGATCACCGACGCCTTCCCGGGCCAGGCGCTGCTCGACCGCACCTCGATGAACACCTGGGAGGACGCGCCCGTCATCGCCGAAGTGAACCGCATCGGCAAGGGCCGTGTCGTGCTGTGCGGCCTGTGGACCAGCGTGTGCATCGTCGGTCCGGCACTCTCGGCCATCGACCAGGGCTTCGAGGTCCACGTGATCGCCGACGCCTGCGGCGACATCTCCGAGGAGGCGCATGCGCGCGCGATGGATCGCATGGTGCAGGCCGGCGCGCGCCCGATGACTTCGCTCCAGTATCTGCTCGAGCTGCAGCGCGACTGGGCCCGCACCGGCACCTACGACATGACCACCGGCATCGCCAAGCAGTTCGGCGGCGCCTACGGGCTCGGCATCATCTACGCCAAGACGATGTTCGGCGCCTCCGAGGGCCACGCCAAGAGCGCCGCATGAGCGACGTCGAGATAGAGTCTCACGACATGACCGCGACGACGCGGCGCACCGCGCTCGGGCTCGGTGCCGCCGCGGCTCTTGCCGCGGTCGCCGGTTTTCCGGGCGGGCCGTCACCGGCCCGCGCCCAGACCTCCTCCACCTCGCAAGGAAGCACCTCCATGCCCTTCGTCACCACCAAGGACGGCGTCGACATCTTCTACAAGGATTGGGGTCCGAAGGACGCCCAGCCGATCGTCTTCCATCACGGCTGGCCGCTCTCGTCGGACGACTGGGACGCCCAGATGCTGTTCTTCGTCCAGAAGGGCTTCCGCGTCGTCGCGCACGATCGCCGCGGTCACGGCCGCTCGACCCAGGTGAGCGGTCCGCACGACATGGACCACTACGCCGCCGACGCCTTCGCGGTGGTCGAGCATCTCGACCTGAAGAACGCCGTTCATATCGGCCACTCGACCGGCGGCGGCGAGGTCGCCCGCTACGTCGCCAAGCACGGCCAGCCGGCCGGCCGCGTCGCCAAGGCCGTTCTGGTCAGCGCCATTCCGCCGCTGATGCTGAAGACCGAGAAGAACCCGGGCGGCCTGCCGATCGAGGTGTTCGACGGCTTCCGCGCCGCGCTCGCCGCCAACCGGGCGCAGTTCTATCTCGACGTCGCCTCCGGCCCGTTCTACGGGTTCAACCGCCCGAACGCCAAGGTGTCGCAGGGCGCCATCCAGAACTGGTGGCGGCAGGGCATGATCGGCGGCGCCAAGGCGCATTACGACGGCATCAAGGTGTTCTCGGAGACCGACCAGACCGAGGACCTGAAGACCATCACGGTGCCGACGCTGGTGATGCACGGCGACGACGATCAGATCGTCCCGATCGAGGATTCGGCCAAGCTCGCTGTCAAGCTCCTGAAGAACGGCACCCTGAAGGTCTATCCGGGCTTTCCGCACGGGATGCTGACCACGCACGCCGACGTGATCAATCCCGATCTGCTCGCCTTCATCAAGAGTTGAGGACGGCGATAGCCATCGAAAGATCTCGCGTCACGTTCCGCGCATCGCCGCGCAAGCGGGGATCCAGGAGCTGCTTGCCGTGTCGCCCCTGGGTCCCCGTCTTCACGGGGACGAGCGGAGGCCGTGCGCCGCGCCGTGAGCCGTCATGCGCGGGCTTGACCCGCGCATCCATCGCTTTCCGAAGAGGTGAGCCGTTTCGAAAAGTGATGGATCGCCGGGTCGAGCCCGGCGATGACGCCGAGACAGTCATCCGACGGGACGAAAAGAATGCCCGATCTGAAAGCCTATCTCCTGTCGCTCGGCGCCGGCCTGCTGGTCGGCGTCGTCTACAGCGTGATCGGCGTGCGCTCGCCGGCGCCGCCGACCATCGCGCTGATCGGCCTGCTCGGCATTCTACTCGGCGAGCAGATCGTGCCGGTCGCGAAGCGGCTGATCGCCGGCCACGATGTCGCGGGCTTCGTCCGCACGAGCTGCGCCGCGCACGTGCTCGGCCCACTTCCGGGCGGCGAGCCGACCGTGTCCCGCACGTCGGGGGTAGGCCGACCGGCCAGGAGCGACGAGCCGTCCTGATCACGAGCCCGCCCCCATCCCGATAAGCCCCCCCGAACCGGGAGATCCGCCGTGGCCAGAAACCCCGACCGCCGGACCGTCGTCGGCACGCTCGCCGCACTCGCCGCCGGCCTTTCCACGAGAGACAGCGTGACCGCTCAACCCGCCTCACCCCCAGACCTCGTCCTGTTCAACGGCAAGATCACGACGCTCGACCGCGCCACGCCGGAGGCGTCGGCGGTCGCGATCCGGGACGGCCGCTTCGTCGCGGTCGGCAGCGATCGCGACGTGATCGCGCTCGCCGGTCCGCAGACGCGCCGCATCGACCTGCGCGGCCGCCGGGCGATCCCGGGCCTGATCGACAGCCACATGCACATCATCCGCGGCGGCCTGAACTACAACATGGAGCTGCGCTGGGACGGCGTGCGCTCGCTCGCGCAGGCGATGCGGATGCTGAAGGATCAGGTCGACCGCACGCCGGCGCCGCAATGGGTGCGGGTCGTCGGCGGCTTCACCGAGCATCAGTTCGCCGAGAAGCGGCTCCCCACCTTGGAGGAGATCAACGCCGTCGCGCCCGACACGCCGGTGTTCATCCTGCATCTCTACGACCGCGCGCTCCTCAACGGCGCCGCGCTGCGCGCCGTCGGCTACACCAAGGACACGCCGGCGCCGCCCGGCGGCGAGATCGTCCGCGACGGCAACGGCAACCCGACCGGCCTCCTGGTCGCCAAGCCCAACGCGACGATCCTCTACGCGACCCTCGCCAAGGGGCCGAAGCTGCCGCCCGAGTATCAGAAGAACTCGTCGCGGCACTTCATGCGCGAGGTGAACCGGCTCGGCGTGACGAGCGTGATCGACGCCGGCGGTGGCTTCCAGAACTACCCGGAGGACTATTCGATCGTCGAGGAGCTGCATCGCGAGGGCCAGCTCACCGTGCGCATCGCCTACAATCTGTTCACCCAGAAGCCGAAGGAGGAGCTGAAGGACTTCTCCACCTGGGCCGGCCAGGTGAAGCCCGGGCAGGGCGACGACATTTATCGGGCGAACGGCGCCGGCGAAATGCTGGTCTACTCGGCCGCCGACTTCGAGGATTTCCGGGTCGAGCGCCCCGAGATGCCCCCCAACATGGAAACCGACCTCGAGCCGGTGATCCGCCTGCTCGCCGAGAAGCGCTGGCCGTGGCGCCTGCACGCCACCTACAACGAGACGATCTCGCGCGCCCTCGACGTGTTCGAGAAGGTGAACCGCGACATTCCCTTCGACGGGCTGCACTGGTTCTTCGATCACGCCGAGACGATCGACGACCGCAACATCGATCGCATCGCGGCGCTCGGCAGCGGCATCGCGGTCCAGCACCGCATGGCCTATCAGGGCGAGGACTTCGTCGCCCGCTACGGCGAGCGCGCCGCCGAGCGTACGCCGCCGGTGCGGCGCATGCTGGCCGCCGGCCTGCCGGTCGGCGCCGGCACCGACGCGACCCGCGTCGCCTCCTACAATCCGTGGGTCTCGCTCTCCTGGCTCGTGACCGGGAAGACGCTCGGCGGGCTCGCGCTCTATCCGGCCGCCAACCGGCTCGATCGCGAGACGGCGCTGCGGCTGTGGACCGAGACCAACACCTGGTTCTCGACCGAGCCCGGCAAGAAGGGGCAGGTGAAGGCCGGCCAGCTCGCCGATCTCGCCGTGCTGTCGGACGACTTCTTCTCGGTCCCGGAGGATACGATCCAGGATATCACCGCGGTGCTGACGTTGCTCGGCGGCACGCCCGTGCACGGCGACAAGGAGTTTTCCGACCTCGCCCCGCCGTTGCCTCCCGCCATGCCGGACTGGTCGCCGGTGCGCCGCTTCGGCGGTTATCAGATGCGCGCCGAGGCCGGCGGGTCGCGCCAGGCCTTCGTCGCCGAAAGCGTCACGGCGGCGGCCGCGGCAGCCTGCGGCTGCGCCACCGGGTGCGGCGTGCACGGCCACGCGCACGCCTCGGCCTGGGGCGCCGGCGTGCCGGTGTCGGACTCGCGCGCCTTCTGGGGCGCACTCGGCTGCTCGTGCTGGGCGTTCTGAGAGCGGCTCCGCCGACGTCGCCCCACACTCCGCTCATCCCCGCGAAAGCGGGGATCCAGGGCGTCACGACCTGTGGCCCTGGGTCCCCGCCTTCGCGGGGACGAGCGGATCGCGCGGCCAATCCATCAAGACACTAACTGCTCCTGAGGAGCTGCCATGAGCGATCTCGCACTGCCCGCTCCCGTCGCCCGTCTGCTCGGGCTTCCCGGGCTCGATTATCTGCTCCGGCTGGCGCTCGCCTCGCCGTTCCTGATCAGCGGCGTCGTCAAGCTCCTCGACTTTTCGGGCGCCACCGCCGAGGTGGCGGAGCTCGGCGTGCAGCCGGCCGTTCCGGTCGCGGCGCTCGTCGTCGCCACCCAGCTCGTCGGCTCGGTGCTGTTTCTCACCCGGCGCTGGTGCTGGCTCGGCGCCGGGCTGCTCGCCGGCTTCACCGTGGTGGCGACGCTGCTCGCCCATGCGTTCTGGCTCGTCGACGGACCGGAGCGCGGCCGGCAAACCGCGACGTTCTTCGAGCATGTCGCGATCGTCGGTGGCCTTCTCGGAGCCGCCGTGTTCGCTGGACGCGACGGCGTGCGCCGATGACGGCGACCCCGGACCACGCCGCCGCCGCGCCCGCCGTGCCGAACAGCGGCGGCGCTTTCGCGCCGCTGCGCCATCGGCTGTTCGCGGTGATCTGGGCCGCCACCGTGCTCGGCAATGTCGGCACCTTCATGCGCGACGTGGCGAGCGCCTGGCTGGTCACAGAGATCAGCCCGACGCCGGCCGCCGTTGCGCTGATCCAGGCCGCCGCGTCGCTGCCGATCTTCCTGTTCGCGATTCCCGCCGGCGTCCTCTCCGACATCCTCGATCGCCGAAAGTTCCTGATCGCCGTGCAGGTGATGCTCGGCACGGTCAGCGCCGTCCTGGCCGGCCTCGCCGCGACCGGCACCGTGTCGGTGACGGGCCTGGCGCTTCTCACGTTCCTGGGCGGCACCGGGGCGGCGCTGGCGATGCCGACCTGGCAGGCGATCGTGCCCGAGCTCGTCCCGCGGGCGGATCTGAAGGGCGCCGTTGCGCTCGGCTCGCTCGGCTTCAACATCGCACGCGCGGTCGGCCCGGCGCTCGGCGGCGTCGCGCTCGGCGCCTTCGGGGCCGCCGTGACCTACGGGCTCGACGTCGCGAGCTACTTTCTGGTCATCGGCGCGCTGATCTGGTGGCGGCGCGACGCGGCGGCCGACGACGAGCTGCGCGAGCATTTCGGCGGGGCGCTGCGGGCCGGCCTGCGCTATGCGCGGGCGAGCCGCGACATGCACCGCCTGCTGTGGCGCGCCGTGCTGTTCTTCGTCTTCGCCAGCGCCGTGTGGGCGCTGCTGCCGCTGGTCGCCCGCCAGGAGCTCGGCGGCAGCCCCGGCTTCTACGGGCTGATGCTGGGCAGCGTCGGCGCCGGCGCGATCCTCGGCGCCCTGCTGCTGCCGCGGCTGCGCGCCGCCGTCGGCCAGGACCGCCTGGTGCTCGGCGCCGCGCTCGTCACCGCGGCATCGACCATCCTGCTCGCGCCGGCGCAGGCCCCGTGGCACGGCATCGTGATCATGGTGATCCTCGGGGCCGCCTGGATCGCCATCCTGACGACTCTCAACGCGACCATGCAGGCAATCCTGCCGAACTGGACGCGCGGCCGCGGGCTCGCGATCTATCTCACGGTGTTCAACGGTGCGATGGCGGCCGGCAGCCTCGGTTGGGGCGGCGTCGCCCAGGCGGTCGGCATCGACGCCGCGCTGGTGACGGCCGGCCTCGGGCTCACCGCGGCCTCGGCGCTCGCTTTCCGAGCGCGACTGCCCAGCGGCGAGGCGGATCTGATGCCGTCGATGCACTGGCCCGAGCCGATCGTCGCCGATCTGGTGCCGGACGACCGCGGTCCCGTGCTGATCACGATCACGTATCGGGTCGCGCCGGAGGATCGCGCGGCCTTCGCCGCCGTGCTCGATCGGTTGTCGGCGGCGCGGCGCCGCGACGGCGCCTATGCCTGGGGGCTCACCGAGGACGCGGCCGATCCGGAGCGGCTGGTCGAGTGGTTCTTCGTCGAGTCCTGGGCCGAGCACAGGCGCCAGCATCGCCGCGTGTCGCGGGTCGATGCCGACCTGCAGGCCGAGGCGGTGGCGTTGCACCGGGGGGCGGAGCCGCCGGCCGTGCAGCACTATCTGTCGGTTGATCCGCGCGCGGCGGCATGGCCCCGGCCACCGGATCCGTCGTGATCCCAGGAACGGCGCGGCGTCGGGTCAGATGATCACGGTCGGCGCAGGCGTGGTGCGATCGACGAAGCGGACGACGGCCGAGGCGGTCTTGGCGCATCCGCGGGCCGACGGCGTGCCCGCGAGGTCGAAATCGTCCTCGCCCGGACAGACCAGCCGGAGATCGATCAGCGCGAGCCCGCGGGCGAGCGCGATCCGGACGATCGCGTTGTCGAGAAGGTCGATCCCGACGCCCGCCGCGCGGGCGAACCGATCCTCGCGCGCCGACGGCCGCCACATCGTGCACAGCGCCACGGGCCGATGGGTCGCCTTCAGCGCGTCGGCCACGGCGGCGTAGCGGCCGGCGAAGCGGTCGCGGGCCGCGGCGAGGCGATCGAGCGAGTCGCCCACCGTCGCGACGGGGTCCGTCACCCCCGCCAGCGCCGCGATCGCGTCGGCGCCGCCGATGCTGACGACGAGATGGGTCACGTCCGCCGGCAGGCGGGTGAGCTGGGCCGGGAGATCGTCGATCGCGGCGCCGTCACGCGCCAGGCTGGAGGCGGCCGCACCGGCGGGCAGGACGCGACGGAGCGCCGCGAGCACGCCGCCGCTCGATCCGACATCGGCGCCCGGGTCGAAGACCGTGTCGCCCAGCAGCACCACATGCATCGGCCGTCCCCGCGTCCTGGCCGCGAGACGTCCGCCGCACCGCGCCCATGCCGTCGTCCATAGAACGCGCCGGCGCGAAAGTCGAAGCCGCGCACGGGGGGGGGAGACGCCGCCAGGGCCGGAGCCCGGGCGCGACGTCTCCCGCCGGCGTCGTGGACGCCTTACGCCGGCTGCGGCTGCAGGACCGGGTAGTCGGTGTAGCCCTTCGCGCCGCCACCGTAGAACGTCGTCTGATCCGGCGGGTTCAGGGGCGCGCCGCGGCGCAGGCGCTCGACCAGATCCGGATTGGCGATGTAGGCCTTGCCGAAGGCGACGAGATCCGCCCGGCCTTCTGCGAGGGCCGCCTCGGCGAGTGCGGGCGTGTAGCCGTTGTTCGCGACATAGGCGCCCTTGAAGGCGCGGCGCAGCGCCGTCCAGTCGAACGGCGCGTTGTCGCGCGGCCCGCCGGTCGCTCCCTCGATGACGTGCAGGAAGGCCGGGGCGAGCGTGTTCATGCGGGCGACCAGATGGCCGAACAGGGCGGCCGGATCGCTGTCGACGATATCGTTGGCCGGCGACACCGGCGAGATGCGGATGCCGGTGCGCTCGCGGCCGATCTCGTCGATGACGGCGGCGAGCACCTCGAGCGTCAGCCGCACGCGGTTCTCCAGCGATCCGCCGTACTCGTCGCTGCGCTGGTTGGTGCCATCGCGCAGGAACTGGTCGAGCAGGTAGCCGTTCGCGGCGTGCACCTCGACGCCGTCGAAGCCGGCCGCAATCGCGTTGGCGGCGGCCTGGCGATACGCCGCGACGATGCCGGGCAGCTCCTCGGTGCGCAGCGCCCGCGGCGTCGAGGTCTCGACGAACTGGCCGCCGACCCACGTCTTCGTCTTCGCAGCGATGGCCGACGGCGCGACCGGCGCGCGGCCGCCCGGCTGCAGCGACACGTGCGAGACGCGCCCGACATGCCAGAGCTGGATGACGATGCGGCCGCCCTTTGCATGCACGGCGTCCGTGACGGTGCGCCAGCCGGCGATCTGCTCCTTCGAATGGATGCCGGGCGTCGCCTCGTAGCCCTGGCCCTCCGGCATGATCTGGCTCGCCTCGGTGATCAGCAGGCCGGCCGAGGCACGCTGCGCGTAATAGGTCGCGGCGAGCGGGCCCGGCACGTTGCCGGCAACGGCGCGGTTGCGCGTCAGCGGCGCCATGACGATGCGGTTGGGAAGCTTCATCCCGCCGAGCCGGAACGGCTCGAACAACTTGCCCGAGGATGCGGGAGTGGCCATCGTGATGTCCTTCGTTGATCGCGTCTTACGTTGATCGCGTGTGGATTGCATGCGAGGAGACGCACCGCGCGGGGCGCGCGGCGGGCACGGGGTCGGAACCGCCGGCGTTGCGGCGTCCGCGGTTGAGTTGGGTGCGCTGCACCCCGTCGTCAATGGCGCCCGCCTCGGCGCATCGGAGCACCTGCCATGCAGCCGATCACGGATCCGCGAGACGGCGACGCCGAGGACGACGCCTCCAGCACCAAGCAGCGCTCGCTCCTGTCGCTCGCCGGCAGTCTTCTGGCCGAGATCAGCCTGCCGAAGCTCGTGGTCGCGTGGGTGTGGCTGATCGGCGTGCCGGCGCTCTTGCTCGGCGTCGCGCCGCTGCTCGCCTCGGTCTGGCTGTCGACGGTTTCGACCAAAGTCGCATACGCCGTCTCCGGCGTGTGGTCGGCGCTGGTGCTCGCCGCCGTGCTGGCGCTCGGCTGGTATGGCGGACGCCGGCTCGTCCGCATCGCCGAGGGCAGCTTCTGGGCGCTGACGTCGCTCGCCGTGCAGCCGATCTATGCGCTCGCCCGCGAGGGGCTGCGTCATCTCGCCGAGGCCGTGCTGGCGAAAGGCGCCGGACAGGCGCGCCGGGCGCGGCTGCGGGCTGCGACCGCGGCCGTCGCCGGCCTCGCGGTCGCGGTGCCGGCCGTGCTGCTCGTCGTCTGGCTGTGGCCGTCGACCCGCTGGAGCGGCAGCATGGCGGATCTCGCCGCGCCGCTGCGCCTCGCCGCCGCCGGTGCCGCCAACGCGGCCGTGCTGATCGTCGGCTACTTCGCGGCCGCCGCGGCCGTGTGGGGCATCGCCGACGCCACCATGGACCAGCCGCGCACGCGCCGCTTCTCGGTGAAGGCGGGCGAGGCTGGGCCGGACGAGGCGTCACCGGACGCGACACCTCGACCGGTGGCTCGGCGCTGGCGGGTCGCGCATCTCTCCGACATTCACATCGTCGGCGAGCGGTGGGGCTTTCGGATCGAATGCGGCCGCGCCGGACCGCGCGGCAACGGCCGGCTGCATCGCGTGCTCGCCCGGCTCGCCGAGATCCATGCGAGCGAGCCGCTCGACCTCGTGCTGATCACGGGCGACGTGACGGACGCGGGCCGCTCGGCCGAATGGGCCGAGTTCTTCGACGCGCTGACACCTTATCCCGATCTCGCCGCGCGGCTCCTGATCCAGCCCGGCAATCACGACGTCAACGTCGTCGATCGTGCCAACCCGGCCCGGCTCGACCTGCCGTTCAGCCCGATCAAGCGGCTCCGCCAGGTGCGCACGCTCTCCGCCATCGCGGCCGTCCAGGGGAGCCGTGTCAACGTCGTCGATCTCCAGGCGCGAAAGATCGGGCCGACCTTGGACACCGCGCTGGCGCCGCATCGAAAGATGCTCGCGAGCTTCGCCGATCGGGCGGCGCTGCGCGACGTGCCGGCCGTCGCCGACGTGTGGGCGCAGTCGTTCCCGCTGGTGCTGCCGCCCGAGACTCCGGACGGCCTCGGCGTCGTGTTGCTCGACTCCAACGCCGACACGCATTTCTCCTTCACCAACGCGCTCGGCCTCGTCACGGCCGAGCAGATGCGCGGCGTGGAGATCGCGATCGAGGCGCATCCGGCGGCGTGCTGGCTCGTCGCCCTGCATCATCACGTGGTCGAGTATCCGATGCCGGCCAAGGAGCTGTCCGAGCGGATCGGCACCGCGCTGGTCAACGGCACCTGGTTCGTCCGCCGCCTCCAGAAACTGGTGCCCGACGCCGTGGTGATGCACGGCCATCGTCACGTCGACTGGATCGGGACTTGCGGGGATCTCACCATCGTCTCGGCGCCGTCGCCCGTGATGGGCGCGACCAACGACCGCGACACCGCCTTCTACATCCACACCCTGGCGCGCGACGCGGAGGGCCGGCTGCATCTGCTCGCGCCGGACCGGATCGTGATTCCGGGCGAGGCGGAGGGGTGACGTAATCCTCGTGCGTCGACCGTCCGCTCGTCCCCGCGAAGGCGGGGACCCAGGGGCCACACGGAAGAGACGCTCCTGGATTCCCGCTTGCCCGGGAATGAGCGGAGCGTGTGGCGGCGCCTTCTGTCGGACATGATCAGGACGGTGTCTTCTCCTCCGCCGTCTCGTCCGGCTCGCCGGCCAGCAGCGTCGCGACCCAGCGGCTCGCCGGATACTGCTCGCACACGGTGAGGATCGCGATGACGATCGGCACGCCCATGAAGGCGCCGGCGATGCCCCACAGGAAGCTCCACAGGAACACGGCGAGCAGCACCACGAAGGGCGACAGCGACAGCCGGCTGCCGGCGACCCGCGGCTCCAGATAGCTGCCGACCACGAACTGGATCAGGTTGAGGGCGGCGAAGACGACCAGCATCGTCTCCCACGACTGGAAATGCGCCAGCGCGAACAGGGTCGGCGCGAGCGTGGCGACGAACGGCCCGATGAACGGAATGTAGTTGAGCGCGAAGGCGATGACGCCCCATTCGGCATAGAGCGGGAGGCCGATGGCGAATGCGAAGCCGGCGACCAGAGCGCCCGTGATCACGCTCATCACGGTGCGCACCAGCATGTAGGTCTGCAGCTTGGCGGCGGTCGCGGCGCCGGCCCGCACCAGCCGCTCGGCGCCGATCGCGACGAGCTTTTTCGCCGTGTCTTCGACCTCGAGCAGACCCAGAATCAGGAACACCAGCGCGACCACGGAAAAGCTCGCGACGCTCTGCAGGCGCGACGCGACGGTCTGGATCGCGCCCACCATCCAGCTCGGGCTGAGCATGTCCGAGAACACGCCCGTGACGGCGAAGCCGTGACCCTCCAGCCAGACGGTCGCCTCCTGATACATCGCCTGGAACCGCGCCGTGTCGGCGATCAGCCAGCGGGCGGCGCGGCCGAAGCCCCAGCCGATCATGGTGGCGAGCCCGGTCAGCACCACGGCGACGGCGACGACCGTGATCAGCAGCGCGACGAGGCGCGGCAGCCGCGTCTGCAGCGTCGCCTGCACGGGCCAGGCGACCGCGACGACGAAGATGCCGAACGCCACGGGCGCCAGGATCACGCGGCCGTAATAGAGCGCGATGCACACCAGCACGATGGTGCACACGGCCAGCAGGGTCAGGTGTCCGCGGTTCGGCGTCATGTCGCTTCCGGAAGCTGGATCGTCGTCATTCCGGGTTCGGCGCTGCGCGCCGCCCCGGAATGACGCGTTCTCGTCGTCGCGCACGTCACGCGAGGATACGATGTGCCGTCTGTCGCTGCCCAGCGCCCGGTCCCGCCGATCACGCGCTGATCGCGTCGGGCGCCTCGACCGCCTTGCGCCAGTGGCAGTCGGCGAAGCAGCAGCCGACGATGCCGTCCTGGAGGCGGCCGCCGATGCGGGCGAGGCGCCCGGAGAGGCCGGCGACGACCAGCGGCTTGCCGATCGGGTAGCAGGTGTTGAGCCCGAGCCCCCAGGCGAAGTCGGCGGCGGCGAAGCGGTGCGCGCGGTTGCCGGTGCCGATCAGCAGCACCGGCGCCGTGTAGCAGAGATTCGCCAGCGTGCGCAGGAAGCCGGCCACGGGTGCGCCGTCGACCGAGAGGTCGGTGATGATGCAGTCGAAGTTCTCGGTGCCGAGCAACGTCTCGGCGTCGGTGAAGCGGGCGGCCGCCACGGCGGCCCAGCCGGTGCGGTCGGCGATGGCGCAGACGGTCCGGCACACCGCCGGGTCGTCGTCGATCACCAGCAGGCCGCGTTTCCAGGTCTGGCCGCAAGGCTCTGGCCGCAGCGGGGTCGCGCGGGTCGGCACCACCGTCTCCTGTCTGGCTCGGGTCGACGTTCGTCCGGCGGAGGCAGCGCGCAACCGCCGCCTCGGCGGCCGGACGGTCGTCGCGGGTGCGATCGACCGCGTCGGAGCGTGACTCTTGCACACAGCTCGCTGAAAAGCCGTTAACGGCTAGCCCATGAAACGGGGGATTGCCTATTGCGAACGCACCGTCCGCGGGCAACGGCTGCCGTCGCCCAGCCGAAACCGCGGGGCAGATCCGCCGGCCGCGCCGCTTCCGCGTCGTTCCGGCCGCCCTGTAAGAGGGGGGAACCGAAAGCAAAACAAGAGGAAAACGCCATGGCTCGACTGCAGGGGAAGGTCGCCGTCGTCACCGGAGCGGGCGCCGGCATCGGGGCCGCGATCTGCCGCGCCTTCGCGGCCGAGGGCGCCGCCGTCGTCGCCGTCGACATCGCTGCCGGACCGCTCGACGGACTTGTCGCCGAGGTGAGCGGAGCCGGGGGCCGCATCGTGGGGCTCGCCGCCGACGTCGCCGAGGAGGCGACCGCCGAGGCCGCAGTGGCGCGCGCCGTGGCGGAGTTCGGCGGGCTCCACGTATTGGTGTCGAACGCCGTGCTCGACCTGCCGCTGGCGCCGCTCACCACCCTGTCGCTCGCCGACTGGCGGCGCACCTTCGCGGTCAATCTCGACGCCTCGTTCCTGTTGTCGAAGCACGCGATCCCGGTGATGGAGCGCGGCGGCGGCGGCAGCATCGTGCTGGTCGCCTCGCAGCAGGCGCGCGTCGCCCGGCCGGGCCGGCCCTGGTACTGCGCCGCCAAGGGCGCGCTGGTGCAGCTCGCCAAGGCCATGGCGGTCGACCACGCGGACCAGAACATCCGGGTCAACACGCTGTCGCCCGGGCCGATCGAGACCGGCCGCTACCTGAAGAACTTCGCGACCCGGGAGGCGGCCCGCGCCAGCCACCACACGCTGCTCGGCCGGCTCGGCCGGCCCGACGAGATCGCCGGTGGCGCCGTGTTCCTGGCGAGCGACGAATCCTCGTTCATGACCGGTTCCGACCTCCTGATCGACGGCGGCTACACGGCCGTGTGACGAAAAGCGCCTCCTTTCACCTCTCCCCGCGTGCGGGGAGAGGTCGGCCCTCGCGCGACAGCACGAGGGTCGGGTGAGGGGGCGTCGCCGCGAGTCTCTGCCGTGTCGATAGGCCCCTCGTCCGGCTCGCCGCTGCGCGACGAGCCGGACGCACCGCGCGCGGGGAGCAAGGATGGCGGCCGTCCCCCTCGGGGGCCCCCCGGCCAGGGGGGTTGCGGAATCGTGCCGGCCTCCGGCATACCCCGGACCCCGGCGCCGCGGCCTCCGCCCGCGCCGGCCGAGGGTCGGGAGGTCCGAGTGAGCGCAACCAACGTGAGCGCAACCATCAATCGCCGCATCGCCGAGGAGCTGGAGGTGCGCGAGCCGCAGGTCGCGGCGGCCGTCGAGCTGCTCGACGGGGGCGCGACGGTGCCGTTCATCGCCCGCTATCGCAAGGAGGTGACCGGCGCGCTCGATGACTCCCAGCTTCGGACGCTCGAGGAGCGGCTGCGTTACCTGCGCGAGCTGGAGGAGCGCCGCACCGCGATCCTCGAGTCGATCAAGTCGCAGGGCAAGCTCGACGACGCGCTCGAGGCGCAGATCATGGCGGCCGACTCGAAGGCGCGGCTCGAGGACATCTACCTGCCGTTCAAGCCGAAGCGCCGCACCAAGGCGGAGATCGCCCGCGAGGCCGGCCTGGCGCCGCTCGCCGAGCAGCTCCTCGCCGATCCGACCAACGACCCGCAGGCGCTCGCCGCCACCTTCGTGAACCCGGACAAGAACGTCGCCGACGCGGCGGCGGCGCTCGACGGCGCCCGCGCCATTCTCGTGGAGCGCTTCGCCGAGGATGCGGATCTGATCGGCAAGCTGCGCGAGGCGCTGTGGTCGACCGGCAGGCTGGTCTCCAAGGTGCGCGACGGCAAGGCCGAGGCGGGCGCCAAGTTCTCCGACTATTTCGACTTCTCCGAGCCGCTGACCAAGCTGCCGTCACACCGCATCCTCGCGATGTTCCGCGGCGAGCGCGAGGAGATGCTCGACGTGCGCATCGAGGGCGAGGACGCGGGAACGGGCCCGACCTCTTACGAGCTCTCGATCATGCACCGCTTCGCCATCGCGGACCGCGGCCGGCCGGCCGACAAGTGGCTCGTCGACACGGCGCGCTGGGCGTGGCGCACCAAGATCTTCGTGCATCTCACCATCGACCTGCGGCTGCGCCTGTGGACGGCGGCCGAGGAGGAGGCGGTGCGGGTGTTCGCCGCCAACCTGCGCGACCTCCTGCTCGCCGCCCCGGCCGGCACCCGCGCCACCATGGGGCTCGATCCGGGCTACCGCACCGGCGTCAAGGTCGCCGTGGTCGACGCCACCGGCAAGGTGGTAGCGACCGACGCGATCTTCCCGCACGAGCCACAGCGGCGCTGGGACGCCTCGATCGCGACGCTGGCGGCCCTCGCCCGTGCCCACAAGGTCGAGCTGATCGCCATCGGCAACGGCACGGCGTCGCGCGAGACCGACAAGCTCGCGGTCGAATTGATCAAAAAGCACCCCGAGCTGAAGCTGTCCAAGATCGTCGTGTCGGAGGCGGGCGCCTCGGTCTACTCGGCCTCGGCCTTCGCGTCGGAGGAGCTGCCCGGGCTCGACGTGACGCTGCGCGGCGCCGTGTCGATCGCGCGCCGGCTGCAGGATCCGCTCGCCGAGCTGGTCAAGATCGATCCGAAGTCGATCGGCGTCGGCCAGTATCAGCACGATCTCTCCGAGTCGAAGCTGTCCCGCTCGCTCGACGCCGTCGTCGAGGACTGCGTGAACGCCGTCGGCGTCGACGTGAACACGGCCTCGGCGCCGCTGCTCGCCCGCGTGTCGGGCATCGGCTCGGGCCTTGCCCAGAACATCGTGCTGCACCGCGACTCCAACGGCCCGTTCAAGAGCCGCAAGGCGCTGAAGGAGGTGCCGCGGCTGGGGCCGAAGGCGTTCGAGCAGTGCGCCGGCTTCCTGCGTATCCGCAACGGTGAGGATCCGCTCGACGCCTCGGGCGTGCATCCCGAGGCCTACCCGGTGGTGCGACGAATCCTCCAGGCGACCAAGAGCGACATCAAGGCGTTGATCGGCAACAGCGCGACGCTGCGCGGCCTGCAGCCGAAGAGCTTCGTCGACGAGACCTTCGGCCTGCCGACCGTCACGGACATTCTGAAGGAGCTGGAGAAGCCGGGCCGTGACCCACGCCCCGCGTTCAAGACAGCCGAGTTCAAGGAGGGCGTCGAGACGCTCGACGACCTGAAGCCCGGCATGATCCTGGAAGGCGTCGTCACCAACGTCGCGGCGTTCGGCGCCTTCGTCGACATCGGTGTGCACCAGGACGGGCTCGTCCACGTCTCGGCGATGTCGAAGACCTTCGTGAAGGACCCGCGCGAGGTGGCGAAGCCCGGCGACATCGTGCGCGTGAAGGTGCTGGAGGTCGACAAGCCGAGGAAGCGCATCTCGCTCACCATGCGGCTCGACGATCAGCCCGGGCAGGAGCAGCGCTCCGGCGCCGGCCGGCCGGGCGGCGGCGGCGGCGGCGGCCAGCGCGACATGCGGGGCGGTGGCGGCAAGGGCGGGCCGCGCGTCAACGAGCGCGACACCGGCAACAACGCGCTCGCCGAGGCGCTGCGCCGCGCCGGCCTGGGCGGCGGCGGCACCGAGAAGGGCCGCCGCTGATTTACGTCCGGAGTGCGTAGCCCGCATGGAGCGCAGCGGAATGCGGGATCCCGAGGCGCGCGCGCGCCTCCCGCATTCCGCTGCGCTGCATGCGGGCTACGGCTGAGGCTCCGTCACGCCCTCGCGCCGCGGCTCGTCCACGGCCGCATCTTCTCCGGGATGCGCATGTCCTTCGGGATGGTGGCGTCGCGGGCGATGCCGCGGACCCGGTTCAGCGGATCGTGAAACCCGCGCCGGTGCTCGTAGCCGTAAGTGATGCGGCGGCGCGGCCGCTGGTCGCCGCCGGCCGCGAGCGCCGCGGCGATGTCGAGCGCCGTGACGCCGACGAGCGCCGCGAGCGCCATGCCGCGCGCGCCGCGGCGACGGCTCGAGCCGTCGTGGCCCGCCGCCAGCGTCGCGATGTCGAGCGCGTCCCCGGCGACGCGGCCCCACAGCCACGGCGCGGGCTGCGACGTCGTGAGCAGGCCGATTCCGGTGGCGATCTCGCGCGCCCCGTAGGCCTGCACCAGCCCTTCCTGACCCCGCAGGCCGATCCGCCGCGTGATGGCGCGCGGCGCCACGATCTCGGCGACGCCGAGCGCGATCGAGAACCAGCCGAGGCCGCGGGCGAGCGCGTGCGACGTCGGGGCGGCACTCCGGGTGCGATCCAGCATGGCGGCTCTCCTCACGGCTGCAGCACGACCTTGACGCAGCCGTCCTGCTTGTCGCGGAACGTCTTGTAGAGCTCCGGCCCGTCGGCGAGGGAGGCGCGGTGCGTGATCACGAAGCCGGGGTCGATCTGGCCCTCCTCGATCCGCTTCAGGAGGTCGTCGGTCCAGCGGTTGACGTGGGTCTGGCCGGTCCGGATCGTCAGGCCCTTGTTCATCGCCATGCCGAACGGGATCTTGTCGAGCACGCCGCCATAGACGCCCGGCACGGAGAGCACGCCGGCGGGCCGGCACACATACATCATCTCGCGCAGCACGTGCGGCCGGTCGGTCTCCAGCATCACGGCCTGCTTGGCGCGGTCGTACATGGAGTCGAGCGTGGCGGTCGCGTGCGCCTCGAGCCCGACCGCGTCGATGCACTTCTCCGGCCCCTTGCCGCCGGTGAGGTCGTTCAGCCGCTCGACGACGCTCTCGTTCTCGAAGTCGATCGTGATGGCGCCGCCGGCCTTCGCCATGGCGAGCCGGTCGAGAACGCGGTCGATGGCGATCACTTGGCGTGCGCCGAGCATCACGGCGCTCCTGATGCAGAACTGGCCGACCGGGCCGCAGCCCCAGATCGCCACCGTGTCGGTCGGCTCGATGTCGCACTGCACGACGGCCTGCCAGCCGGTCGGGAAGATGTCGCCGAGGAACAGCACCTGCTCGTCGGTGAGCGTGCTCGGCACCTTCACAGGCGCCACGTCGGCATAGGGCACGCGGACGTATTCGGCCTGGCCGCCCGGATAGCCGCCGGTGAGATGCGTGTAGCCGAACAGGCCCGCCGTGGTGTGGCCGAACACCTTGTCGGCGACCGACTTGTTGCGGTTCGAGCGCTCGCAGACCGAGAAGTAGCCGCGGCGACACTGCTCGCACTCGCCGCAACAGATCGTGAACGGAACGACGACGCGATCGCCGACCTTCAGCTTCTTGTTCTCGGAGCCGACCTCGACCACCTCGCCCATGAACTCGTGGCCCATGATGTCGCCGGATTCCATGCCGGGCATGAAGCCGTCGTAGAGATGCAGATCGGAGCCGCAGATCGCGCAGCTCGTCACCTTGATGATGGCGTCGCGCGGATGCTCGATCTTCGGATCCGGCACCTCGTCGCAGCGGATGTCCTGCTTGCCGTGCCAGCACAGAGCCTTCATGTCCGTCTCCCCGAGCGCGTGTTCCGCATGCCGCCGGCGGCGCCGGGGCGGTCCGTCGCAGCGCCCGCGCTGCAGACACGGTCGCCGCTGATGCGATCGTTCTCCGTCAACGTGTCGGTCGGGGCGGCGTTCCTGGTCGGGACACGACCAATGCGGGAAACCGCGCCCGCACGTCGGTCGTCCGACCCCGCGGGCCATGGCCGACGACGGAACAATCGGGCCGCCGGTGCCTTGATCCGGAGGAACTAGGCCCGAGCCGGACGACGAGCCGCGATGCCCCGCTACACGATCAGGATCAGCGACGAGGAGACGGCCTACGAGGCGTCCGACATCGTTCTGCCGGACCCGGAGACGGCGTCCGCGCTGGCGGTCAAGCTGGTCGCCGACCTGTTCTCGTCGGGGCCGCCCGGGTTCGCGGCGACGGGCTGGTCACGCTGCTCGATCCGGGTGGTCGCCGACGACGGCGAGCAGGTGTTCGCGGCGAGCGCCAGCGAGGCGGCGATGATCGAGCGGGATCTGGTCAGGACCGAGTCGGGCGCCCGGGCGAACGACTGAGGCGGGCCGCGAGGGGTCCGGCCGATGCATCCAGCCTCGAGGGGCCGCTGATGCATGCTGATGCATTATGTCCGGCGTCATGGCCCGGCGGTGCCTTGGAGCTGATCGACGTTCCGAACAAAAAAAGCACGAGCCGACTGATCCCGCGAACGGGAGCAGTCGGCTCGTGCCGGACATGTCTTCAGGAGCGCCGTCCGATGCGCCGCCCGGTCGGAGCCGTGCGGCGCGTCGGACGATCGCCGCGTCAGCGCCGCGAGTCGAGCGACACGCCGAGCGAATAGGCCTTCTGGCGGGTCGCGCCCTCGGTCCGCTTCAGCGCCTTGGCGATCTTCGCGGTCGGCAGCTTCTGCTTGGCGAGCGCCTTGAGCTCCTTCACGTCGTCGTTGGTCCAGCCGCGCCGCTTGGAGGCGCCGGCCTTCTTCGCGGTGGCGGCGGTCTTGCTCGCTGCCTTCGGGGCCGCGACCTTCTTGGGCGCCGTCACCTTCTTGGCCGGGGCCTTCTTGGCGGCAGCCTTCTTGGGGGCGGCCTTCTTCGGTGCGGCCTTCTTGGCAGTCGTCGCTTTAGCCATCGATTACTCCTCGATCGGGCTGGGGCGGAACGCGCAATGTGCGGCCTCGAGAGCTGCGGTTCCGCGGTTTCGTGAGACGTGTCGTCGGTCCGTTCGGTCCGGCTGTTCTGATGCCCGTGGGCCGCATCACGACGCGACGGGACGCATGACGACCATCGCGCAGCATACAAACGAATGTTCCGGTTATCTCATCACGACGCCCCTGTAAACCTTCGATCTGCATTTCATGCCGCATAAGCACAGAACATTTCGGATCAGGACCGGATCAGGTCGGCTTCCGGGGTGCCTCACATCGTCTGATCTCGTCTGGTCGGCCGTGTGGGCGGAACGGCATCCCGGCCGCCGCGGGATCCCTCGTTTCGTGCGATAACGAATTGTTAACGCGAGAACAAAGGTCGTGATCACGTACACGCGCGGTACGGCCCGGGCCAGCTGATCAGCACGGCCGCCGGTGATGTGAGGCATCGGCGAACCAAGGCACCGCGGCGCTTCGGCCGGCGGCTCGACCGCTGTCCGGGGGGTGACGCGCAGGGACGATCGCGTTTCTGCTTGGACCCGACCCCGTGCGGCGCATCGCCACGCTGCTCCGTCGCCGGCGAGCCGGACGCGAAGCTGATCACGCCGGCGCCGTGGATGCCGCGTCACCGGTGCGCGCGCGTCATGATCAGACTCGGCGCCGCGAGCCGGCGGGCGGGGGCGTCGTCGCGACAAAGGTCATCACGTTCGCGACCATCGCGGGCGACCATGGTCGCCCGCGGCGGATGGTGTCGGGTGCGTCGAAGCGGATGCTTCCTGGTGAAGCGGCCGGCACGATGCGGCGTCGGATCGCTTGCGCGGTCGACGGGCGGGACCGGTCGTCGGCCGGGCGAAATCCCGTGTCCGGCATCATGCGGAACGGGACGTCTTGCGTTTCTCAGAGAATTATTTTTTAGTGCGGGCGGACGGATTCGACATGGAAGAAAAATTATTCTTCCAGAGTGAAAGATCATGAAACAAGACACCACGCCGAGCCGAGTTCGAAAAGTGGACGCGGTCGATCGCCGGATTCTCACCGTGCTGCAGCGGGACGCGAGCATCACGCTCGCCGCGCTCGCCAAGCAGGTCCACCTGTCGCAGACGCCGTGCTGGAAGCGCATCCAGCGCCTCGAGGCGGACGGCGTGATCACCGGCCGGGTGGCGCTGGTGTCGCCCGAGAGGATCGGCCTCGGCCTCACCGTGTTCGTCTCGATCGAGACGAGCGACCATTCCAAGGAGTGGCTCGACGGCTTCGCCACCTCGATCTCGGCCCTGCCCGAGGTGATGGACGTCTACCGGATGGCCGGCGATGTCGACTACATGCTGCGCGTCGTGGTCGCCGACATGGGGGCCTACGACACCTTCTACAAGCGGCTCATCGAGACGGTGCCGCTGAAGAACGTCACGTCGCGCTTCGCGATGGAGCGGATCAAGTCCAGCACGGCCTATCCGGTGCCGGGGCCGAGCGAGCCCCGCACCGGCGCCCGCGCGTCGGCGTGAGGAGAGGGCGAGTAGCGAGTAGCGAGTAGCGAGTAGCGAGTAGCGAGATGCCTCGCCGGCTCGCTCCCCTATTCGCTACTCGCCATTCGCTATTCGCCTCTCTCCGGAAACAACCGCAGCGCCCGGAACGCGACGTGCATCGTGTCGCCGCGGGCGACCGTGACGTCGGTGGGCAGCTCGATCTCGACCGGCGGCAGGGTGTCGCCGAGGCGCAGCTCCGCCCGCCGGGCCGGGCCGGCGCGCCGGACGCCGACGACGCTCGCCGCGACGCCGGAGCGCGCATCGGACGGCACCAGGTCGCGTGGCCGCAGGAACAGGGCGGCCGGCCCGGCGATCGCGGCCGCCGGCACCGGCAGCGTATGCCGGCCGATCCGCACCACCCCGCGCTCCACCGTCACCGGGATCCGCAGCGCATCGCCGATGAAGCCGGCCACGAAGGCGCTCGCCGGATGGTCGTAGACCTCGTCCGGGGTGCCGATCTGCTCGATGCGGCCGTGCGCCAGGATGGCGACCCGGTCGGCCAGCTCCAGCGCCTCGTCCTGATCATGGGTGACGAACAGCGTCGTGTGGCCGGTGCGGTCGTGCAGGTCGCGCAGCCAGCGCCGCAGGTCGCGCCGGACTTTTGCATCGAGTGCGCCGAACGGCTCGTCGAGCAGCAGCACCTTCGGCTCGACGGCGAGCGCGCGGGCGAGCGCGACACGCTGCCGCTGCCCGCCGGAGAGCTGCGAGGGGAAGCGCCGCTCCAGCCCGGAGAGCTGGACGAGATCGAGAAGCTCGGCGACGCGCCGCCGGATCTCGGTGCCGCTCGGGCGCAGCCGGCGCGGCCGCACCTTCAGCCCGTAGGCGATGTTGCCGGCGACGTCGAGATGCTTGAACAGCGCGTAGCTCTGGAACACGAAGCCGACGCGGCGCGCCTGGACGGGCACGAAGGTCGCGTCCTCGCCGCCGAAGAAGATGCGCCCGGCGGTCGGCCGCTCGAGGCCGGCGACGACGCGCAGGAGCGTCGTCTTGCCGGAGCCCGACGGCCCGAGCAGCGCGACGAGCTCGCCTGCCTCGACCGACAGGTCGACTCCGGCGAGCGCCGGCGTGCCGGCGAACCGCTTCTCCAGCCCTTGCGCCCGTATCGCGACCGTGTTCACGCCGTCAGTATAGGCGGGTTCGGGCGAGCGCGTCACCGTAGCGCCATTCGAGGACCGACTTGGCCAGGAGGGTGACGAGGGCGAGGCCGGCGAGAAGGGAGGCGACGGCGAAAGCCGCCACGAAGTTGTACTCATTGTAGAGAATCTCCACGTGCAGCGGCATCGTGTTGGTCAGGCCGCGCACGTGGCCCGACACGACGGAGACGGCTCCGAATTCGCCCATGGCGCGCGCATTGCACAGGAGCACGCCGTAGAGCAGGGCCCATTTCACGTTCGGCAGCGTCACTGTCAGGAAGGTGCGGAACCCGGAGGCGCCGAGCGTCAACGCCGCCTCCTCCTCGGCCGTGCCCTGCTCCTGCATCAGCGGGATCAGCTCGCGGGCGACGAACGGGAAGGTGACGAACACGGTGGCGAGCACGATGCCGGGCACCGCGAAGATGATCTGCAGGTCGTGCGCCGCGAGCCATTTGCCGAAGTAGCCCTGTGCCCCGAACAGCAGCACGAAGACCAGGCCGGAGACCACCGGCGACACCGAGAAGGGCAGGTCGATCAGGGTGATCAACAGGCTCTTGCCGGGAAACTCGAACTTGGCGATCGCCCAGGCGGCGGCGACGCCGAACACCAGGTTGAGCGGCACGGCGATCGCCGCCACCGTGAGGGTGAGCCGGATGGCCGCTTGCGTGTCTGGATCCGCGAAGGATTGGAGATAATGATCGATGCCGCGGCGAAATGCCTCGGCGAACACGGCGACCAGCGGCAGCACGATGAACAGCGCCAGGAAGCCGACCGTCAGCGCCACCAGGATCGCCTTGGTCGCCGGCGACTCGTCGATGGTCGGCCGCGGCCACACCGGCCGGGCGCCGTGGAACGGCGTGCCGGACACGTCCTCCGACGTCTCGTCCGCGACCCCATCAGACATGGCCGAACCTCCGCCGGCTCCACGCCTGCAAGAGGTTGATGGCGAGCAGCGACAGGAACGAGATCAGCAGCATGATCGAGGCGATCGCAGTGGCTCCCGCATAGTTGAACTCCTCGAGCTGGATGACGATGAGGAGCGGGGCGATTTCGGAGCGGAACGGCAGGTTGCCGGCGATGAAGATCACCGAGCCGTACTCGCCGACGGCGCGCCCGAAGGCGAGCGCGAAGCCGGTCAATACCGCGGGCAGCAGGGTCGGCAGCACGACCCGGACGATGGTCTGGGCCCGCGTGGCGCCGAGCGTCGCCGAGGCCTCCTCGATCTCGCGGTCGAGATCGGCGAGCACCGGCTGCACGGTACGCACCACGAAGGGTAGGCCGATGAACACGAGCGCGACGAAGATCCCGAGCGGCGTGAAGGCGATCTTTATGCCGAAGGGCGCCAGCAGGCCGCCGATCCAGCCGTTCGGGGCATAGATGGCCGCGAGCGCGATGCCGGCGACCGCGGTCGGCAGCGCGAACGGCAGATCGACCACGGCGTCGAGGAGGCGGCGGCCCGGAAACTCGTAGCGGGTCAGCACCCAGGCGACCACGAGCCCGAACACCGCATTGACGGCGGCGGCCGCGAGGGAGATGCCGAAGCTCGTCTCCAGCGCCGCCAGCACGCGCGGCGTCGTGGCGATGCGCCAGATGCCGTCGAGGCCGAGCCCGCTCGCGCGCACCACCAGGGCGGCGAGCGGGATCAGCACGATCAGCGACAGATACGTGACGGCGAAGCCGAACGTGATGCCGAACCCGGGCAGCGCGCTCGGCTGGCGGAACCGCCAGGGCGTCGCGGCGGGGCGGGGCAGGGGCGGCTCGCCCGGTCCCGGCTCTGTCGTCGCGATGCTCATCGCGACGGGGTTCCGGGCTTGTAGATCTGGTCGAAGATGCCGCCGTCGGAGAAATGCTCGGCCTGCGCCTTGGCCCAGCCGCCGAACACCGCGTCGATGGTGACCAGCTTCACCTTGCGGAAACGCGCGAGATCCTCGGCCGCGGCATGCTCGGGCTGCGACGGCCGGTAGAAATTCGCCGCGATGATGCGCTGCGCCGCGGGCGTGTAGAGGAACTCGAGATAGGCCTGTGCGATCGGGCGGGTGCCCCGCTTGTCCACCACCTGGTCGACCAGCGATACCGGCGGCTCGGCCAGGATCGAGAGCGACGGATAGACGATGTCGAACTTGTCGGTGCTGAACTCCTGCTGGGCCAGGAAGCCCTCGTTCTCCCAGGAGATGAACACGTCGCCGATGCCGCGCTGGGTGAACGTCGTGGTCGAGCCGCGCGCGCCGGTGTCGAGCACCGGCACGTTCCTGTAGATCGCCGCGACCAGCGCCTTGGCCTTGGCGACATCGCCGCCGGTGCGGTCGAGCTCGTAGGCCCAGGCGGCGAGATAGTTCCAGCGGGCACCGCCCGAGGTCTTCGGGTTCGGCGTGATCACCTGGATGCCGGGCTTCGCCAGGTCGTCCCAGTCCTTGATCCCCTTCGGGTTGCCCTTGCGGACCAGCAGCACGATGGTCGAGGTGTAGGGCGAGGCGTTGTTCGGTAGTCGAGTCTGCCAGTTGTCCGGCAGCTTCTTCGATTCGCGCGCGATGGCGTCGATGTCGCCGGCGAGCGCCAGCGTGACCACGTCGGCGTCGAGGCCGTCGATGACGGAGCGCGCCTGCCGGCCCGAGCCGCCGTGCGAGGTGCGGATCGTCACGCTCTGGCCGGTCTTCGCCTTCCACTCCTTGGCGAAGACGTCGTTGATCGCCCGGTAGAGCTCGCGCGTCGGATCGTAGGAGACGTTGACGAGCGTCACGGTCTGGGCCTGCGCGGATGTGACGCCAAGTCCCGTCGGTCCGACGCCGCCCATCATCAGGGGCGCGGCCAGCATCGCCGCCACCCGCAGGCTTCGCCACAGCGGCATCCTCGAGGCACGAATCATTGCGTTCACCTGTCTCCGTTCCTGGGCGGGCCGCTCCGCGCCGGAAGGTCGTGCAACCGGCCAGGGCGGCGATGGAAGCCGCAATCGGGCGAACCCGCAATCGGGGGCGGACAGAAAAGTCGGTCCTCGCTGTCCGCCGTGCGAGTCGAGAACGATCGTCTCTCGCGGGCCGGATCGGGAGAGCACCCTTCGCGCAGGCGGTACGCATCATCCCTGGGGCATGCTGGACAAGCGCGGTCGCCGGGTCAACCCGCCGGCGCGTCGCGGCCGCGGTCACGCGGCGGCCGGCAGCACGCCGCCGTCGTGATCAGAGGAGCGCCATGAGCGCGCCGGCGCCGGCGCTGAGCAGCACGACGAGCCAGGGCGGCGTCGCCCAGGCGACCAGCAGCAGGAAGGCCGCGGCGGCGAGCGCGAAATCGAGGCCGCCGTGGATCGCCGCCGTCCACACCGGATCGTAGAGGGCGGCGAGCAGGATGCCGACGACGGCGGCGTTGACGCCGCGCAGCATCGCCTGCGCGGTGTCGCGTCGCCGCAGCGCCTCCCAGAACGGCAGCGCGCCGATTACCAGGAGAAACGACGGCAGGAAGATCGCGGCGAGGGCGATCGTCGCGCCGAGCCAGCCGTTCGGCGCGGGACCGGCGACCGTGCCCAGATAGGCCGCGAAGGTGAACAGCGGACCCGGCACCGCTTGGGCCGCGCCGTAGCCGGCCAGGAAAGCGTCGTTGCTCACCCATCCGGGCGGCACCACGGCGGCCTGCAGGAGCGGCAGCACCACGTGGCCGCCGCCGAACACCAGCGAGCCGGCCCGGTAGAAGGCGTCGACCAGCGCGGCGAGGTGCGCGCCGGTCGTGCTCGCCACCACCGGCAGCCCGGCGAGCAGCACGAAGAACAGGATCAGCGCGATCACGCCGGTGGTCCGACCGACGGTCAGCGGCAGCGGTGCGTGATCGGCCGCGGCGTCGCCGCGGGGCAGCAGGAGAAGCCCGGCGACGCCGCCCATCACGATCGCGACGATCTGGCTGAACGCCGACGGCACCGCCAGCACGATCGCGGCGGCGATCACGGCCAGCGTGGCCCTCTCACGATCGGGCGCGAGCGAGCGCAGCATGCCGAGCACGGCCTGCGCGACCACGGCGACGGCGGCGATCTTCAGCCCGTGCAGCCAGCCGGCGCCGGTCGGGTCACCGAGCGCGCGGATGCCGTAGGCGAAGGCGACGAGCGCGACCGCCGACGGCAGCGTGAAGCCGATCCACGCCGCGAGGGCACCGGAAAAGCCGGCGCGTAAGAGCCCGACCGCGATGCCGACCTGGCTCGACGCGGGGCCCGGCAGGAACTGGCACAGCGCGACAAGGTCCGCATAGGCGCGGTCGTCGAGCCAGCGCCGGCGCGTGACGAACGCTTCGCGGAAATAGCCGAGATGCGCGATGGGGCCGCCGAACGACGTGAGGCCGAGACGGAGAAAGACGAGAAAGACCTCGGCCACCGTGCCGCGGGCGGCAGGCGTTTCGATCTCCTGCGGGGCGCCGTCGCGAGCCGTCACGGCCGGATCAGGCGGTTTCGCAAAATGCCGATCTTCTCGATCTCGAGCTCGATCACGTCGCCGGAGGAGAGCGTGCGGCCGAGCTCGTGGGCCGAGCCGGTGCCGACCGTGCCGGAGCCGATGATCTCGCCGGCATAGAGCGTCTCGCCGCGCGAGACGTATGCGATGATGTCCCAGAAGGTCCAGTGCATGTCGGCCGAGGTGCCGCCGCCCTGGCGCTCGCCGTTGACCCGAACCTCCATGGCCAGCGCGTGCGGATCGCCGATCTCGTCGGGCGTCACGATCCACGGGCCGAACACGTTGCCGGTGTCGAAGTCCTTGCCCTTGGCGGGGCCGAGGCCGGCGCGCATCTCCTCGAACTGCACGTCGCGGGCGCTGAAGTCGTTGTAGATCGTGAAGCCGAAGACGTGGGCAGGCGCATCGGCCGCCGCGATGTCGCGGCCGGTCTTGCCGATCACGCAGGCGAGCTCGAGCTCGTAGTCCATCCACTCCGAGAAGGACGGCCAGATCACGTCCGCCTCGTGGCCGACGACGTTGAAGCGGTTGCACTTGTAGTAGACCGGATGCTCGTACCAGATCTCCGGCATCTTCTGCGGCCGGCCGGTGCGCTTCGCCACCTGGTCGCGGCTGTTCTTCACATGCGCCTCGAACGCCATGCCGTCGCGCAGCTGGCGCGGGATCGGGATCGGCGCGAGGAGCTTCACGCCGTCGAGGTCGTCGACCGCCTCGCTCGGCCATTCACGCACCAGCTCCTCGACCCGGGCGAGGCCCGGCGCGGCCGCGTCGATCAGCGACAGCATGTCGGCCAGGATCGGATCCTGGCGCTTGTGGACGATCTCGGCCGCGGTGGCGAGATCGAGCACGGCGCGCTGCTCGACGTCGACGACGCCGAGGCGCGGTCGCTTGCGAAGGCCGATGAAGGTGGCGAGCTTCATGCGCGATGCGAGGTCCGCTGAAGGGGCCGGGGGCGGTGGGCAGCGTGGGCGCGGACGCTAGCACGTCCGCGTGACGGCCCGAAAGCATCAGGGCACCATCGCCCCGCCACGTTCCGAGGGTGTCGTTAAAAGACATGATGAATTCGAACGATCGCGTCCCGGCGCGCAGGCGACGCGAAACGGCGTTCCCGTGCGGGCGCGCAATCGAAAAGCCCCTGTCCGTCCTCACCCTGAGGAGCCGCCGAAGGCGGCGTCTCGAAGGGCGAGGACGCCACCACACCGGTGGCCGCATGGTTCGAGACGCGCTCCTTTGGAGCGCTCCTCACCATGAGGGGCGAGCCATTCGCCGCGTCACCGCGACTCAAGCGAGCAGCGCCGCCATGATGCGGTCGCGGCTGAGCGGCAGCGAGCGGATGCGGGTGCCGAGCGCGCGCGCGACCGCGTTGCCGATCGCTGCGGCGGTCGGCCCCATGGCGGCCTCGCCGACGCCGAGCGGCGGGTCGCGATCGTCGCCGACCAGCCGGATCTCGATCTCGGGGATCTGCGAGAAGCGCA
This sequence comes from Rhodoplanes sp. SY1, assembly GCF_046000175.1. Lineage (NCBI taxonomy): Bacteria > Pseudomonadati > Pseudomonadota > Alphaproteobacteria > Hyphomicrobiales > Nitrobacteraceae > Rhodoplanes > Rhodoplanes sp. SY1. Next base: position 5,770 of record NZ_JBEOMB010000064.1, on the reverse strand, counting down.
GGATCGGATAGTCGTCCCACATCGCCGTCGCGACCTTGCCGTCGGAAAAGCGCAGCTCCTCGAACAGCGTCCAGCTCGCCGCCTGGATGATGCCGCCCTCGAGCTGGTTGATCGCACCGTCCGGCGTGATCACGAGGCCGCAGTCGGCGGCGCCCCATATCTTCACCAGCCGCACGCTCTCGTCGACCTCGACCTCGGCCGCGACCGCCATGTAGGCGGCGCGGTTTTTGTAACGTCCGAAAGCGAGGCCGAGCCCGCGGCCTTCGCCGACCGGCGCCGTGCCGGGCCAGCCGCACATCGCGGCCGCCGCCTCGATCACGGCGCGCGCCCGCGGATCCGACATCAGCGCCAGCCGGTAGGCGACGGCGTCGGCGCCGGCCGCCGCGGCGAGCTCGTCCATGAAGGATTCGATCGCGAAAATGTTGGCGAAGGCGCCGAGCCCGCGCAGCGAGGAGGTGCGCAGCGGGATCGGATCGACCGTGTGGTGGATCATCCGGTGGAACGGCAGGTCGTAGAGCGCCTGCGCGTTGCGGCTGGCGCCGCCGCCGGCGGCATCCGGATTGTCGTTGCGCTCGGCCGGCTGCGGCGGCGGGTTCGGCAGCGCCTCGCGGCTCCGCAGGCCGTGGTGCCCGTGCGACCCCGGCCGGTTCGAGTGCACCGGGCTCGCCAGATCGATCGTCCAGCTTTTGGGCCGTTTCTCCGCATCGAGCACGGCCCGCAGCCGGATCACCATGGCGGCGCCCATCGGGGCGGCCAGGAACTCGTCCTCGCGGGTGAACAGCACCCGCACGGTGCGGCCGGGATGACGGGTCGCCAGGAACGCCGCGTCGAAGGCGGCGTCGTCGGCCGTGTTGTGGCCGTAGCAGCCAGCCGCCTGCCGGTGCAGCACCGTCACGGTCTCGGCCGAGCGGTCGAGGGCGCGGGCGATCTGGGCGCGCAGCGCATAGGGGTTCTGGGTGTGCGACCAGACCGTCAGGTGCCCGGCCTCGTCGAGCCGAGCGAGGCCGCAGGACGGGCCGATCGAGCCGTAGGTCTGGAACGGCCGCCAATAGGTCGCCTCCACCACCTCGCCGTCGTCGTTCGCGGGCGGCGTGCCGGTGTCGACGGTGCGCGAGCGGGCCGGCTGGGCGAGCAGCCAGTCCGGACTGTTGGTGTTTTCGGGCAGCGGCGTGCCACCCTCCCAGACGGCCTTTTCGCGCGCGACGAGCGCGGCGCGCTGCACGGCGTACTCCTGCTCGCCCAGAATCGCGGCGAAGTCGCCCTCGTGCAGAATCTCGACGGCTGTGCCGGCGGCCCGGCGGATCGCCGCCTCGTCGAGGGATGCGAGCCGGGCGTTCTGCCAGGGGCGATGGACGACGCGGGCGTGCAGCAGGTCCGGCGTCGTGATGTCGTGGATGAAGCCGCGCCCCGAGACCTTGGCCGGCAGGTCGACGCGCGGCAGGCTCTGCCCGACCACGCGATAGCGCGTCGGCGACTTGGCCGGCGCTCCGCCGGTCGCCGGGCGCACGAGGTCGACCTCGCCGGCGAGCGACCAATAGTCGTGGCCGGTGTCCTGCCCGTCGCGGCGGATCCGCCCGTCCTCGACGTCGAGGGCTTCGGCCGCGACGCCGAGCCGTTCGGCCCCGCGGGCGAGGAACAGCGCCCGCACCTCGGCGCAGGCGAGCCGGATGGCGGCGCCCGACATCGCGACCGAGGTGCTGCCCGCCGTCACGCCCTCGTTCGGGCCGGCGGACGTTTCTCCCGAAACAGTTCGGATCCGGTCCGGGTCGACGTCGAGCTCCTCGGCGGCGATCTGCACCAGCGCGGTAAGGATGCCCTGGCCGATCTCGACCTTGCCGGTGGAGACGCGAACCCGGCCTTCGGGCTCGAAGCCGACCCAGTCGGACAGCAGCGGATTGTCGAGGAGGCTCTGCGGGAGCGTGTTCGGGATCATGCGCCGGCTCCGTCGGCGGCGTTTGCCGCCAGAACCGCGCCGGCGCGCTGGACGGCGCGGACCACCCGGTTGTGGACGCCGCAGCGGCACAGGTGGCGATCGAGCGCCTCGAGGATCTCCGGACGGGTGGGGCTCTGGTTACGGGCGAGCAGCGCGGCACCCGAGATCATGATCCCCGAGAGGCAGTAGCCGCATTGGCCGGCCTGCTCGTCGAGCAGCGCCTGCTGCAGCGGGTGGAGGCCGCGGCCGCCGCCGAGTCCCTCGATCGTGACGACGCTGCGGCCGGCCAGTGAGCTGATCTCGCGCGAGCAGGAGTAGGCGGGCTCGCCGTCGATCAGCACCATGCAGGCACCGCACTGCTCCTGGCCGCAGCCGAATCGGCTGCCGGTGAGGCCGAGCTCCTCGCGCAGCACGGCGAGCAGCGGGCGTGTCGGATCCCCGACAAGCCGGGCCGGGGTGCCGTTGACGATCAAGGCGACTGCGGGGGCGTCGTCGGCCGGTAAGGTCATGGCTGTTTCGATGGGGCGGGGGTTTTCGGAAGGCACGAGATTATAGACGCGGGGAACGGCGCGGCAATCGCGGCGGAGCGTCCGGTTCGGGCGGCCCAGGTCCGATGGCGCGGTCCGGCCGCCGAGGCTTTCGGCCTCCCCCATCTTCTGCTACCGAGAGAGTCGCGCTTCCGTTCGACGGAAGCCGATCGTTTCGCGTTGCCGTTCGACGGTCCGGCCGGGCCTCGACGATTGAGACGACGGAGTACCGTTGATGCGAGCACGTTCGATGCGAGCACGTTCGATTCGAGCACGTCTGGCCGGGGCTTTCGCGCTGGTTCTTCTGATCGGCGGATGCGGCTTCCTCGATGCGCCGCAGAAAGGCGATCCCGGACCCGCCGGCCCGCCCGGCCCGCCTGGTCCGGCCGGCCCCGCCGGACCTCCCGGACCGCCCGGGCGCGGTGCCGGCGGGCTGCGCTTCGCCGAGTTCACTTGCCAACAGACCGCCTGCTCGGCCGCCTGCGAGCCGAACGAGCGGCTGGTCAACGCCTTCGCGGTCAATCCGGCCGGCACCTTCACGGTCGAGGACGACCGCAGCGTCGTCTACACGCCGCCGCGCCGCGGCCCGTCCGGCAAGCTGGTCCTGGTCTGCGTCGCCCCCTGACGGGGTATGCCCGCGAACGCGGGCACCAGTGCCTTGCTCGCTGAATTGCCCCACACACCGCTCATTCCCGCGAAGGCGGGAATCCAGGGGCCTCCCGTCGTGTCGCTCCTGGGTCCCCGCCTTCGCGGGGACGAGCGGACATAGAGGCGAGCTTCGCCTCCGTGGGAAGCGGCTTTAAGCTCACGCGAGGGCGAGGAGCGCCAGGGCGGCGACCGCGGCGGCGAGGCCGAGGCCCTTGCGGGGCGTCATCGCCTCGCCCTCCACGGCGATCCCGAGCAACGCCGCCGGCACGAATCCCATCTGGGCGATCGGCACGACGACGCTCGCCTGACCGCCGGCGAGCGCGTTCACCATCAACAGGAAGGCGGCGGCCAGCACCACGGCGGTTGGCACCGCGTGCCGCCACAAGCCGGGCGGCCAGGCGAGCCGCCGCTCGACTGCGGCGGTCGACAGGACGGCGAGGCTCGCGAACACCATCGCCTGGGCGGCGACGAGCGTCGCCGGCGCGGCCCCGCCGAGGCTGCCGAGCTTGTGGCAGAAATAGCCGAGCCCGGCCGCCACGGTCGCGACCAGCACCTCGACCAGCGAGCGGCCCGAGAGCCGTCGCGTGCCGGCGGGCGGCGCCCCGCCGAGCAGCAGCGGCACCGCGACGAGCGCCAGCGCGAGGCCGCCGAGCTTGGCCGGCGTCGCCGGCTCGCCCAGCGTCGCGATCGCCAGCACCACGGTGACGACGAAGCCGAGCCGGAACACCGGGCCGTTGACGCTCACCGGCCCGGTGCGCAGGCTGCGCGCGAACAGGAAGAAGCCGACGAACAGGAACAGGCCGGCGAGATTGCCCCACAGCGCGGCGCCGCCGACCGAGAGCGTGCCGGTCGTCGCGGCGTAGAGGAGCACGGACGGGGCGAACAGGCAGGCCTGACCCATCAGGAAGTGATGCGCCGCGTAGCCGTCGCGGGCGGCACGGCGGTAGATCCAGTCGCCGATCCCGAAGCAGATCAGCGCCCCGAAGGCACAGGCGGTGGCGTCCGTCATCGCCGGCTTTCGCGCATCAGCTTTGCAGACAAAGCATACGGTGCCGCTCCGAGGCGCCGATCTCGCACTGCGGCAGGCGTTTCCGCCGTCTCTTCCCTTTGCAATTTCAAAATCCCTGTCGGATGATCGGCGCCCGCGACCGAACGGATCGCCAAACGCCGCGAACGCGGCGCCGGCACGGGCGGCCGACCGCGGCTCCTCCCGGCGCTCGGAGAGGACGCGGACGCGCCGCCTCCCGCCGACATAACAACAGGAGGAACGAAACGCCATGCCGAGAGTGACTCGTCGTGCCTTCGTGGCCGGCACCGCCGCCGGATCCGCCGCCGCCGCGCTCGGGATGCCGGCGATCGCCCAATCAGCGCCCTTCAAGATCGGTCTTCTCACGGTGAAGACCGGCCCGCTGGCGCAAGGGGGCATCCAGATGGAGCAGGGCATCATGACCCTGCTCAAGCAGCGCAACAACATGTTCGCCGGCCGCAAGGTCGAGCTGATCTCGGCCGACACCGGCGGAAATCCGGCCGGCGCCAAGACCAAGGCCTCGGAGCTGATCGAGCGCGACAATGTCGACGTGGTGCTCGGCCCGCTCGCCGCCTTCGAGCTGCTGGCGCTCAACGACTACATCCGCCAGAAGGGCACGCCGCTGATGAGCCTCGCCGCGGCCGAGGACGTCACCCAGCGCAGCACCAATCCGTTCATCATGCGTCCGTCGGCGACCTCGGCGCAGTGCTGCCACGTGCTCGGCGACTACGCCGCGAAGGAGCTGAAATACAAGCGCGCCGCGACCATCTCCGAGGACTTCGCCTTCGGCTACGAGCAGATGTCCGGCTTCCAGCGGGTGTTCGAGGACAACGGCGGCAAGGTGGTCAAGAAGCTGTGGCCGCCGCTGGTCACGCCCGACTACACGCCCTACATCGCCCAGATCGGCAATGTCGATTGTGTCGCCAACGGCTTCGCCGGCTCCAACCCGGTCAAGTTCATGCGCGCCTACGCGGATCTCGGCATGAAGCGCATCCCGCTGCTGGCCGGCTGGACCGCCATGGACGACGCGCTCTTGAAGAGCCTCGGCGACGAGGCGGTCGGCGTCGTCTCGGCCGCCTGGTACTCGGCCTCGCTCGACAGTCCGGTCAACAAGCAGTTCGTCGCCGACATGGCGAAGGACTACAACGTGCTGCCGGGCGGCTACTCGGCCGGCATGTACATCGCCGGACAGGTGGTGGAAGAGGCGCTGAAGAAGACCGGCGGCAAGTCGGACGACAAGAAGGCGTTCAACGAGGCGCTGCGCGGCGTCTCGCTCGCCGACACGCCGCGCGGGCCGGTGAAGTTCGACAAGTACGGCAACGTCGTCGGCGACGTGCATATCCGCCGCTGCGAGCGCAAGGGCGGTCAGCTCGTCAACACCATCGTCAAGACCTATCCGGACGTGAGCCAGTTCTGGACCTACGGCGACCAGGCCTTCCTGGCCAATCCGGTCTACGCGCGCGACTACCCGCCGGCGAAGAATCTCGAGTGAGGCAGTCCGAGCGTCCGTCCTCGTAGCGAGGAGGGGCGCACGGTCGTCGGGCACGACGCCCGCTCTCCCTCTCCCCGCGTGCGGGGAGAGGGTGGCTCGCCACGTAGCGGCGAGACGGGTGAGGGGGCGCCTCCGTATCCACG